>JBBALS010000130.1:2611-5509 GCA_040402915.1 Flavobacteriales bacterium | reverse complement strand
GCTAACCAAGGAAGCAAAAGTTGCAAGGTTAAATCGTGTTGAACATCTGCTGTAATAGCTGCTGCTGGCAAGCATGTTGCCTCTCCAAATGAACATGTAAAGCTTGTTCCTGCAAATTGACAATGACTAGCTTCCAATATATTTATATACGTTTTGCAAGAGGATGCTAATGCAGAATACATCGGTGTTTGATGATCAGCACTTGGGGCAATACAATCGTTTGCACCTGCAATAGTTAATGACGGAATCTGAATTCCAGATGCTGCTGTTACCGATGATGGATTTGTAACTGCTGCAGCCAATGTAGCAAGTGCTGTGATGGAACTATTGTATTGAACAGAAAGAAATGCACTTCCTCCTCCCATCGAATGTCCCATTGCGGCAGACTTATCCGAAACAGCATTGTAGAATGTACTCGATTGATTTAATCCTTCCAATTTCATTGCATCAACCAAAAAGGCAATGTCTTTTCCGAAATCTGTATGCGATGGCGAGAAAGATGCTTCGCTTTTAGGAAATACAAGAATGTATCCTTCTGGAACAATGCCATTCCACAAATAATCATAAGCATCCCAAGTCATAACGAAGCCATGTCCAAATACGAGCGTGGGGAAAGCTCCATTGGTCATAGGAACATTATCTCCTGTGGAATTTGCAGGATAATAGATTTCAGTATCAATGGTGCGATTCGATCGTGAAGCATCAATAAATGCTTGTTGTTTATGTCCTATAAGAAAGGGCTGAGCTTCAGAAATAGTAACAATTAAAATAAAAAGGAGTGTGATAAGTAAATTTCTTTTCATGGAGTGAGAATTATTAGTCTAGTCGATAAATATCAAACGATTGAGTTTCCATATTAACCTTGCTGTAATTGGGTGGCAACAGATTCTTGTCTAGATTTTTATAGATCACAAAGTACTTGCAATCCGAGCAATTTTCCATCATGCTGTTTTTATTGTAGCGCATCATATATGCTCGAAAAGCCCATTCGCTGTACATTTTCGATGGGAATCCAACAAGTGTATTTTCAGGAATTACTTGTTTTACTTTATAAATATCGCTCAATGTATTTTCATTGCGTTTGTATTTTCCTATTTGAGAAATGCTGAATACTATTGAACATGCAAAAAGAAATGCCATGCTGAAATTCAATGTATTAATAGATTTAATCCTATTGATTAAAGTAGTGATTCTTGAAGCGGCAAACATCGAAACAGCAAGCACAAACAAGGGCATTGCAGTAACTATGTAAAAACCTCGTTGTTCCAAAGTAACCATTAAAGGTGCAGTTCCAGATAGACCCAAAATAAATAACCAAATCATGGATTTTTTATACTGATTGGGTTGAATATCTTGGGTTTTATATTTCCTCGAAAACAATAAGATTATACCTGAAATAATTCCAATAGGTAAGATTTCCAGAAATACTTTGATTAGAATATCGAAACGATTGCCCGTTGTGTTCATTTCATTGGTGAATGTTGGAACATAACGATCGTGATAATAACTTATAAAACTAGCAGAAACGTCTTCATTGCTAATCCACAGAATACCCAATAAAACAGCAGGAACTCCAATGAGAAATCCTGTCCATAAAACCATTTTCCCAAAAGAAATATCTTTCGAAATCAACCAATAAATACCAACAGCAGCAATAGGAAACATGCCTTGAACCCCTTTTGTAAGTCCAGATAGGAAAATGAAAACTCCACCCAGAATTAAATATAAAATCGTTCTTTCTTTTAAGAAGAGAGCACAATACACATAATAGCTTGCCATGGTAGCAAAAATTGCCATAACCGTTTCTTCAACATGGTTGTTATAAGCCCAAAAGCAAACGGGAGTAATCACATAAAAAAGGACAGGAATCCAACTATTTTCAGCAATTTCTTTTGTATTTATAAAAAGCTTTTTCCAAAACAGATGCATGTAAAAGCAAGTAACTGCCAGGCAGACTAAACTGAACAATCGTTCAACATACATACTGTTTCCAAAAACTTTATAGAACAATGCCAATAACCCAAAATACAATGGCGGTTGTTCGTGATATGAAGTCATTAAAGTAGCACTGAAATAAGGATCCCAAAAAGATCCAACACCTTCAGCTAAATTTCGACTTACTGTTACATAAATCATCCCATCCATAAACATCCCATCTTGCACTAATTGGGAAATAACAAGACTAGTTACTGCAGTTAAAGTGAGTAACCAAAAAGGCAATGAAATTGATTTAGTAAGACGATTCATTTATTTGCTTTCTTTGGACGCAAATCAAATTAATTATTGAACGATGATGCGTTTAACTGCATTACCATTTTTAGAAACTAACCGTACAAAATAAATACCCGATTGCAACGAAGAAAGGGATAGTTGAATTTGATCTTGCGATTTATTGATCACTTCTTTCTGGATAACTCTTCCTTGCAAATCGAAAATATCAACATTCACGTTTTGCCCTGTTTGCCCTAGTTTAATTGTGATATTATCCTGAGTTGGATTGGGGAAGATACTTGCCTGAAGAGAAATGTTTTCAATAAGTGTTGGATCCGAAGCTGAATAAATGCCAATGTTATCAAGGAATAAACTTGTACCCGATCCATTAATTGCACGAAAACGAATCATCACAGAACCGTTGGTAGAATAGGGGAGTAGATCAAGTTTATGTGTTTTCCAATGTGCCGCTGTAAAGGGTCTGAAATTAGTCCATAAGGTGTCGTAGGTTGCTAATTCTTCGCCGCCTTTTCTGAAAACAGAAGTCCAACTTTCTCCACAGGTATTCGAAACTTCAATATCTAGTGTGTCACTCAATGTTGGATTTCTATAACGGTAAGCTAAATCGAAACGGAGAAACAATGAGTCAACATTACTTGGAACATTTACAATCGGTGTTATTAAATC
>JBBALS010000130.1:0-2511 GCA_040402915.1 Flavobacteriales bacterium | reverse complement strand
GCCATGGAAGTTCCAGAATACTCTGCATATTGATTCCATTGCACACTCGAACGAACATTCACACCAGGAGCAGAAACCTCAGGTTTTATTTTCCAAGATTCTTGAACATCGCAAGAGGTTGGTCCACGACTTGAAAAACTGGCAATGGGCAAACTACTTGTAGCAGCATTTAACGCTCCCACGGTGAAAATGGATAAGCTGTCGAAGGTGACATATTGAGGTAAGCCAATGGTTCCTGCACCAGGCCCTTCATTTCCAGCCGAAAACTCTACGGCAATTCCAGCCACATCCAGCGCCGAAAATAAATCGGTAATGAATGGTTCTGTGCATAAACCCGCTGCAATAGAATCTCCAATTCCCCAAGAATTGCAGATAACATCGGGAACATCATTGCTTGTTAAATCGTTTCCGTCGGGATTAATTGCAAATTGAAATGCTTCAAAAATGACACTTACAGGTTTGATATCAGCAATATCTTCTACAATTGGATCGGCAGCCATGTAACTGGCATTGAATGCAATTCCAATAGTATCGGCAGTGAGTGTGTCGAGGCCTAGAATTGTTCCTGTAACGTGCGTTCCATGTGCATCGGGTTTATCGGCAGGTGTTTCGGAATCGAAGCCTTTCCAGCACCAGCTTTCGGGTAAGTAGTTTCCTCTGAATTGTCTTTTAATTGCAGGATGCACAGGCCAAACTCCAGTATCGCATGTGAATAGTTTACGACCTAATCCAGTATATCCTAAATTCCACATAAAAGGAGCATGGATGGCTTCAAGACCAGGTTCGTGTCCGCCAACAACCCGACTTGTAACTTGGTGTTTCTCAACGATTGGAATGGGTGTAATGAAAAATCGTTCATTCGATTCGATATGCTCAACTTGAGGTAATGCAGCGAGTTCTCCAATTAATGCAGCATCAGCATCAATAATCATCATATTAATGATGTGGAACTGTTGAATAATTGAAGTAGCTCCCTCCGAATTCCCTAAGCGACTTTTAATAAATCCAATAACTGGCTCTTGGGAATTAGTCGCTTTTGATTTAAGCGATTGATTCAAGTATATTATCCGATCATGAACAGAAACAGATTGAATGTCGAACTGAGTATTTAATTCACGGGTGTTTAATCTGTCGCGAAAGTAAATTTGAACACGTTGCTTCTTCGAAGGTTCATTCAGCATTTTTTGTTGCAAGTAACTGCTAATGCTGGATTGAGAAAAGGCTGTCAACCCTAAAAAGATACTGAAAACGGTAATTTTGAAACGAAGGATCATGCGGTTAATTTTCCGCAAAGTAATCAAAAAGACCTATAATTTCTAACTGTTCTGTTTAAGCAAGGTTCTTAGATCGTCTTGAAATGACATGGAATTTAAGCCCAATGAAACTAAGAAATCTCCATCAATGCGGTCAATAATTTTGAATGCTTTTGTTAGAGTCGCTTCTCCCTCTTCACTCAAAGCTAGGGTTTTAGAGCGAGTGTCCATTTTGTTTTTCTTGCGACTTAACAAGGCCTTTTTTTGCAGAGTACGAAGAATTTTAGAAGTCATCATTTTATCGATACGGCAATGTTTCGCAAGATCTTGTTGTGATACGATGTTTTTCTGTGTTCCGATATACTGCAATGACGCCAATAAGAGAAATTGCGCGTGTGTAATTCCAATGGTGTCGAGACCGTTTTTTAATTTACGTTGCCAAAGCATAGAAACTTGCCAAATTACGAAACCGCCATTTTGCTCTGGATCGCCAAATGGATGACGTGATGTAGAAGTCTTATTTGAACTCTCTATTGCTTTTTTTGCCATGACATTCTAATTAAGGTTGCAAGTATAAGCAATTTCTATAAATCACCAATACTATAGGATAACAATGAATGTAGTATTCGCTACTTTCTATTGTTATTCTTCATTTTCTGACTTACATAAATTTCATATTCCATTTGATTTATTATCCGATTGTTTGTTGATATGCTTGTTTACATGGCGATTTTTGTTCCTTTGTGGCTTAGTCAAATTATATGATTCGTCTCTTTGCAATTATTCTTGCAACATGTGTCCAACTATCAGCACAAACAATAACTCCTGGAAAAGGCAGTATTCAGCACTTTAAAAATTTCCCATCAACACAAGTAACACCAAGAAATGTGGATGTATGTCTTCCAGATGGTTACCCCAAGTTTGGACCTTATGCAGTTATTTATATGCACGATGGACAAAATTTATTCGATTCAACAACATCTTACTCGGGAGTTTCTTGGAATGCTGATCGAATAGCCATGGATTTAATGAGTAAAGGAAAAACGAAACAGTTCATCATCGTAGGAATTCACAATTCGCCTCAACGATCTTTAGAATATTCACCACAAGGTTTGTATAATGAGTTGCCAGAGAATTTGAAAAGTAGTTTCAATGAAGAATTCAATGGTGAACCCTTATCAGATGCGTATCTTTTGTTTATCGTTAAAGAACTCAAACCCGTAATTGATAATTCATTCTATACAGAACGTTCAAAAGA
>JBBALS010000129.1:3085-5515 GCA_040402915.1 Flavobacteriales bacterium | reverse complement strand
ATGGACTTTCGAACTCCGGATGCGAAGGTGATATCAGGCAATTGGTTTTGAACGACCCCTTCAATTTGGATATCCTTTGGTTTAAAAATGGGGTTCAACAAAGCAACGAAACAAACGATACGCTTAACGTCAATCAATCGGGATTGTATTCGGCCGTTGCATTTACCGATCAATGTCCTTTGTATAGCCAAACCAGTGCATTAACATCAATCACGTTTTTTCCTGCTTCAACCCCCACTATTTCATTCAATTCCAGCAATCTCGAATTAAGCACGAGCACCAATGCATCCTCATATCAATGGTATTTGAATGGAGTTGCAATTGCTAATTCCAATACAGCGAATTTTCTTCCACAAGCCAATGGTTTATTTCAAGTAGAAGCCATTTTTGGCACATCGTGCTCGCGCATTTCAGCAGAATATTCCTATACTTCTTTCATTCAAATTTGTCCACACGACCCAACAATTTCGCCTAATGATTTGGTGCTTTGTCCAAACTCAAGTGATACCCTTTTCACTCAAATCGGCGACGTATATCAATGGTATAAAGATGGGAATTTGATTCAAGGTGCAAGCGATAGCTTCCTGATCGTTAATTCATTCATGGATAGTGGCTCCAGTTTTTCGGTGGCAACAACGTTGAATTCATGCACCGAATTATCGCCTTCTGTGCTCGTTGATGGATGGCTTTTTCTTCCCATGACGGTGATTACTTATGGTCTTGATAATCCTCCATTGTGCGAAGGCGACACGTTAATTCTTCAAGTCAACCAACCGTATATTGAAAACATTACTTGGTTTTTGAATGGGAATGCCATAGCAGGACAAACAAACGATTCTTTATTAGTAACGCAATCAGGAACGTATTCGGTAACTGGTTTTACAAGTCTATGCCCTACTTACAGCGATGTAAGTTTGCCTCTGGAGTATAATTTTGGAGCTGCGCCAATTCCCGAATTAACCTATTTCCCGGTAAGTAACACGCTCGGAACGAACGTAAATGCGGTTCAATACTTCTGGAATTTCAATGGAGTTTCCATTCCAAATGCAACTACCCAGCTCATCAATTTAGGAGAAGCCGGCACTTACAGTTTGAATTGCATATATAACAATGGATGTTCTACGAACTCATTGCCCTATCAATATGTTCCTGCAGGATTGGACGAAGTTCAGAATTTCGGATTGAATATTCAACCCAATCCAGCTAAAGATGTTGTAAACATTCGCATTCCCGAATTCGGGAAACTTGTTGTAATGAACCTCTCGGGGCAGCAAGTTGCCACGAGTGAATATTCAAAAGGAATGCACCAAATCCACACTGCAGACTGGAAACCAGGAGTTTATTTGTTTCAATTTCAATCTGCTCAAGGAATCCATTCGGCCAAAGTGCTGATTACGGACTAACCGCAAATCATCATATACGCGCCAGCCGGATCTTGAATGAGGCAGTAATGCTTACCATCGTCTCCCATTTTGCGTTTTTCACCAATCACTTTTCCACCAAAACGTTCAACAGCTTCGAGGCTTTTATCCAGTTTTTTCACATTCACATACATGAGCCACTGAGGTGGAATGTCTTTGTTACTGCCTCTTGCGTAACAGATTCCTGCAATGGGATCCTCGCCTTCTTCGGGCGACATAACATAATCGTTGTACCCGCCCATGTCGAAACCTTGGCGCTCCCAACCTGTTACTTTTTCGTAGAACTCGCTGACTTTGGAGGCGTCTTTCACTGTGAGGTCATGCCACAGGAAGCGCCCCGAGCCCGGGGAACCCGGGGATGAATCCCCGGGATACTCGGGCTCGGGTTCGAGATGCTGGGGTGAAGTGAAAATTTTTCCGGGATTGAGGATATTGTTGGGATCGAAGGTGGCTTTGATGCCACGCATTAAATCGAGCTGGATTTTGTTAAATGCAATGTCCATGTAAGGTTGTTGAACCAAGCCAATTCCATGTTCCCCACTGAGTGTTCCGCCAAGTTCGACAACCCGCGTAAATAGTTCGCGAATGCCGAGCGTAACATCCGTTTTCCATTGATCTTCGGTTAAGTCGCCTTTGATGATGTTCACGTGCAAATTCCCATCGCCTGCATGACCATAACACACCGATTTAAAACCATACTTCGCTCCTATTTCCTTGACAGCAGAAAGCAATGCAGGAAGTTCGGCACGCGGCACAACCGTGTCTTCTTCTTTGTAGGTTGAATTGGATTTTATGGCTTCCGCAACACTGCGTCTTAATTTCCAAAGATCCGTTTTCTGAGCGTCCGATTCGGCAAAGAGAATATCCATGCATCGGTGTTCTTCCAAAACCGGAACAATGCGTTCGATGTCTTTCAATATCGTTTCTTCATCGTTCCCATCCACCTCAATCAACAAATGCGCTTGTTCATCATCACCGATCTGAATATTGATATCAGAACGGAAATTCA
>JBBALS010000129.1:0-3075 GCA_040402915.1 Flavobacteriales bacterium | reverse complement strand
TTCCATCAACAAATTTCAATGTCCAATCAATTGCATCGCGTTCCATAAATTCCAATGCGGATGGAATGATTCCCGCTCTAAAAATGGCAGAAACCGCAGCACAAGCATCGAGCGGCGAACGAAATGGTGCGAGTAACACTTTGTTCATACGAGGATATGGCAAAAGTTTAAATACCACTTTGGTGATAACGGCCAATGTTCCTTCGCTTCCAACTATCAATTGCGTGAGGTTGTAACCGGTTGAGTTCTTCAGCACTTTGGCGCCTGTATGAATGATTTCGCCTGATGCTAAAACTACTTCCAAATCGAGCACATAATCGCGGGTTACACCATACTTTACAGCCCTCGGACCGCCCGAACAATGCGCTAAATTTCCGCCGATAAAACAGGTTCCACGACTCGAAGGATCGGGTGGATAGAAAAGTCCTTTTTCAATAACGGCTTCCTGAAATACTTGGGTAATAACACCCGGCTCGACGGTCGCCTGAAGATTTCGTTCGTCAATTTCGATGATTCGATCGAAGCGGCTCATGGCAAGAACAACTCCTCCGAAAACTGGTAATGCAGCTCCACTTAAACCTGTGCCGCCACCTCGCGTAGTAACTGGAATGTTGCGTTGGTTGCAATGTTTCAAGATGCTACTTACCTCATTTGGATTTCCCGGACGAAGCACCACTTCGGGGAAAAACTGCAAATCTTCGGTTTGATCGTGCGCATTGTTGGCCAAACTTTCAGCATCCACGAGAACGAATTTCTCACCAAGTACAGATTGAAAAAAATCAATGTCAGTTAGTTGAATAGGATTCATATTTTCAAATTATTTGGATTGAAGATATCTCTTAAATTAAAATTTTGCGTGGATTCCAAGTCCGCTCTTTCCCTCCAGGTGAACAAGTCCATCTGTAAGATGCAATCCACTTGCATTTTCGCCATTCAGTAAAAGTGGTCCGTCCATATCAGCATAATCGAGTTGTGGAAGAAACTGTGCAATAGCAGCCGTTCCAACAATGCTTTCGTTCATCGTTCCCATCATTACATTCAAACCCAATATTCGGGCATGTTCAATCATCCGCAATGCAGGTGTGATTCCTCCACATTTGGTGAGTTTGATGTTAATACCATCAAAACATCCTGCACATTTTACAACATCCGCTTCCGACACACAACTTTCGTCGGCAAAAAGAGAAACTGTCGAATTTTGCATCAAAATCTTCATGTTTTCGAAGTCGTATTTTTCAAGAGGTTGTTCTATCAACTCAACACCCAGCGATTTTAAAATGGGAATATTGCGAATTGCTTCATCCAAGGTCCAACCACCGTTTGCGTCAATCCGAAAGGGTACTTCAGTATGTTTTCGAAGTTCGCTGATTAACTCAATATCGTTGCTACTTCCTAACTTAATTTTGTAGATGGGCCAGGGATTTTCTTCCATTTTCCGAATCATCTTCTCCACCGAATCGAGTCCAATGGTATAATCGCTAAGCGGAAGGTTTGTCCAAGGTGTTTCCCACAACTCATACAAAAGTTGATTCTGTTGCTTTCCAAAAACATCCCAAGCGGCCATATCGAGCGCACAAATGAGGAAAGAATTTGCAGGAAATAGTTCTAGCAAAAAGGCGTGAAAATCGGTCGGATGCTGAAAAGAAAATGCTTCGATTTCTGCTAATATCTCTTCCAAATCGGCAATCATTTTTTCGACTGGAATGTTGTAATAGCTGATGGCAGGAGCTTCCCCAAAACCCAAAATGCCATTCAACTCCATCTCAATAAACAAAGCCGGCTGATGCGTTTTTGTTCGTCCACCCGATATAGTGAACGGATAATGAAAGGGGAAATCGGTTTGTTTATATCGGATTTTCATTGAGGACTTACAATCAAATCAAGCATTACAAAAGTATTTGAAATCGACTGCAGAAATTGAAATTCGCAGGGAGTTGTTAATAGATGAATGTGGATTAAGAATACTATTATTGTTGGGGAATAAATTGCCTGTCCGAAAGCTGGCAGCAACCCTCTGTTGCTATGAGAGTAAAGTTCTTTACCTTTGAGCATGCAGGAAAAGAACTTATACATCATAAGTGGTTGTAATGGAGCTGGTAAAACTACTGCCTCGTTCAATATTCTTCCTGATTTACTTAACTGTAAAGAGTTCGTAAATGCGGACGAAATTGCAAGAGGGCTATCACCATTTCAACCTGAAAAGGTTTCAATCGAAGCCGGTAGATTAATGCTCAAAAGAATTGACGAGTTAATAAGATCTAATCAAGACTTCTCTTTTGAAACAACTCTTTCTACAAAATCATTTGCTAATACAATACACAAGGCAAAATCAAAAGGGTATTATGTGACTTTGATTTTCTTTTGGCTTGAATCAATTGAATTAGCAAAAGATAGAGTTCAAAAAAGAGTATCTGAAGGAGGACATAATATTGAACCCGATGTTATAGTTAGAAGATACAAAGCTGGAATAAAAAATCTCTTCAAACTCTATTGCGATAAAGTCGATTCATTACTAATCTATGACAACTCAAAAACTGAATCTGAATTGATTGCAGAAAAAGAAATAGAAAATGAATTATTTACAATACACAATTCTCAAAAGTTCAACGCATTAAAAAAAATTTCGAATGAGCAGTAAAGAGAAAGAAGTTCTGAAAGAAAGAATAAAAAGAGCTATTGAAATATCCTCTCAAAAATTAATTGAGAAAAAAAAAGCACTTGGACAAAAGCTAGTAATAAGTGAAAACGGAAAAATTAGAATCGTTGAGCCTTAAAGTAGGGCTGCAAACCAAAATTTGAAAATTTACATTTCTTTTTAACTTGAATTTGATTGAAGTATTTCTATCACTAAAAACAAACTTCGGCTAATCCGCAAAACGTTGTGCTTTAAAACGAATCGGTTGAAGAAAATTGGAATCGATTATCTTCGCCAGATGCTGTTGCGGTTTTTGTTTTTCATATTTTTTGTTTCGGAGCTTTGCGCTCAAAGCAAAATTCAGGGCCTTGTATTGGATTCGCTTCAAAAACGTCCACTAGCATTTGTGAGTATTTCGGTTGAAGGCTATGCAAACGCAT
>JBBALS010000128.1:0-5573 GCA_040402915.1 Flavobacteriales bacterium | reverse complement strand
CCATGGATTATATCCCGACACCAATCCAGAAGCTGTAAAGGTTTTTGTGGATACGGTGAAGAATTTTAAGCATAATATTTCTTAATGGTTCATTCATAGGTAAAATTTTCCATAGCATCTCAACTTGAGAGTAATGGAAAATTCAAGATGAACAAACCCAATTTCATTCATTTTTAACACCATTTCCTAAACTTCAAAATGGACAAATACGGAATTCAATTCCGGATTTGTCCATTTTATTTTTACATTTGCATTATGGTACAGCGTATTGCAAAAAAGAGATTAATCAAACTCTCAAAAACATTTCGCTCGGTGGCGGTTGTTGGCCCGAGGCAAAGTGGAAAAACTACCTTGTGTAGAACAACGTTTCCAAAGAAGCCCTACGTTTCTTTGGAGAATCCAGATATATTAGAATTTGCGAAAACTGACCCCCGAGGTTTTTTAGGTCAATTTAAAGACGGTGCTATTTTAGATGAAATTCAAAAAGCGCCTCATTTGTTTTCATATTTACAGCAGATTCTTGATGAAACTAAGAAGAAAGGATTATTTATTCTCACCGGTTCCAATAACTTCCTCCTTCAAGAGAATATAACGCAAACATTGTCGGGAAGAATCGCTTATCTGCAATTATTGCCTCTTTCATTGGCCGAATTAAATACTAGTAAAAAATTGAAAGCGGATTACCATTGGCATATTCTGCAGGGTTCATATCCAGAAGTTTTGGCGAAGAAAGTGAATGCAGAAGATTGGTATGCTAGTTATATCAGTACGTATATAGAACGAGATGTTCGACAATTTAAAAACATTGGTAACCTTTCTCAATTCACAAAATTGCTTCGATTGTGTGCAGGTCGAACGGGTCAATTACTTAACCTCACTTCGTTTTCTAACGATTGCGGCATCGATCAAAAAACGGTTGCTGCTTGGCTTAGCATATTACAAAGCAGTTACATTATTTATTTCTTGAGACCTTATTTCGGGAATTTTAATAAGCGTTTAATTAAATCACCCAAATTGTATTTTTATGACACAGGAGTAGCCTGTTCATTATTAGGAATAAAAAATTCGCAACAAATTGCAACGCATCCTGCAAAAGGATCACTTTTCGAGAATCTAATTATTTCCGAATTGCTTAAAGAAAGATTAAACTCTGGTGTTGCTGATAACCTCTATTTTTGGCGCGATAAAACCGGGAATGAAATTGATGTTTTGACAGATGATGCAGGAATTTTAACCGCATACGAGTTGAAATCAGGTGAAACAATCTCTCAAGACTTTTTCTCAGGACTTGATTACTTTTCAAAAATACATTCTAATGTTAAGCAAAGAATCCTTATTTATGGTGGAAAGCAACAGCAAGAAAGAAGCAATGGAATTTTAGTTCATCCCTGGAAAAAAATAGTTGATCTGAAGGTTAAATAAAAACTGGAAAGGTCGAATAATGAAAGATTGGCAGCTAATACGATAGCACTTAGACTAAACGCGGGTTTACGGTTGTATTTGAGAAATTCCAATTTTGTTTTACATTTGACAGCGTTTAGGCATTTCGATTAGATTACCGTGCATTCCTTATTGCATGGAATTTTCATCCTAATATTACAAAGTTTTGAATTCCATTAGCTCCGATAGTCTTGTTATAATTCCAACATACAACGAACGTGAAAACGTTGAACGTATGATTCGGAAAGTTATGTCCTTAGACAAGGGCTTTCACTTGCTTATTATCGATGATGGCTCACCTGACGGAACTGCAAGTATTATTCATGGCTTAATACCAGAATTCGATGGTCGACTTTTCATTGAAGAACGCAAAGGGAAATTAGGATTAGGAACAGCGTATATTCATGGTTTCCGCTGGGCATTAAAAAGAGAGTACGCATACATTTTTGAAATGGATTGCGACTTCTCTCACAATCCAGATGATTTGGTTCGTTTATATGCAGCCTGCCATCAAGAAGGTACGGATTTAGCCATCGGTTCCCGCTATATTAATGGTGTAAATGTGGTGAACTGGCCAATGAAACGCGTGTTGATGTCATATTATGCTTCTGCCTACGTTCGCCAAATTACCGGCATGAAGGTGAGAGACACCACAGCGGGCTTCAAGTGTTATCGTCGTATTGTGCTTGAAACCATTGAGCTGGATAAGATCAAATTCATGGGCTACGCATTTCAAATTGAGATGAAGTTTACCGCTTGGAAATGTGGATTTGCAATCAAAGAAGTTCCCATTATCTTTCACGATAGAACAGAAGGGGTTTCCAAAATGTCTGGTAAGATTTTCCGTGAAGCGATTTTAGGTGTTATGGAGATGAAAATCAAAAGTTGGTTTAGAAGATTTCCACAGGTCAACACCGCATCACACTAGTTTAAGCCAATGTTCTTAACATTGATTATTAGTTTGAGAATGTATTTTTACAGATTTTACTGAGTATTTCTTTTTCTAAGCCTGCAAAAATGCTTAGTTTTGCCAAACTTTTTCAACATTCCGATGTCCTCTCCTGCAAAATATATTTTTGTCACCGGAGGGGTAGCCTCCTCCCTTGGTAAAGGGATTATTTCCGCCTCATTAGCAAAATTGCTCCAGGCGCGTGGCTATTCCGTGACTATTCAAAAATTTGATCCCTACATCAATGTCGATCCTGGCACTCTGAATCCCTACGAGCACGGTGAATGCTACGTAACGGAAGATGGCGCCGAAACCGATTTGGATTTGGGTCATTACGAACGCTTCCTTAATGTTCAAACTTCGCAAGCGAACAATGTCACAACGGGCTGGATTTATAAAACAGTCATTGAAAAGGAACGTCGTGGCGATTATCAAGGCAAAACGGTTCAGATTATACCACATATTACCGATGAAATTAAACGTCGGTTTATGTTACTCAGTGAATCAGGGAAATTCGATTTCATTATTACCGAGATTGGAGGAACCGTTGGTGATATAGAATCATTGCCATATATCGAGGCCATTCGTCAATTAAAATTGGAAATGGGACATTCCGGGTGTTTGGTTATTCATCTTACACTCATTCCTTTTCTTGCAGCAGCAGGCGAATTAAAAACGAAGCCGACTCAACATTCGGTTAAAATGTTTTTAGAGCAAGGTGTTCAGCCCGATATTTTAGTTTGTAGAACTGAACACGAACTAGGCAAAGAGCTCAAAAAGAAGATCGGACTTTTCTGCAATGTGAGCGAAAATGCTGTTATTGAGGCTCGTGATGCGGGTTCTATTTACGATGTTCCTTTGCTAATGGAAAAGGAAGAATTGGATTTAGTCGTTTTAAGTAAAATGGGCATTCCAAGTTTGCATGAACCCGATTTAAGCAAATGGAAGGAATTTTTACACACGCTTCGAAATCCTACTAAGCAAATTCATGTTGGAATAATTGGTAAATACATCGAACTAAAAGATGCATATAAATCAATTGCAGAATCATTTATACATGCAGGTGTAGCCAACGATTGTGAAGTAATTGTCCATTGGATTCACTCAGAAGAAATTAATAGTGATAATGTTGCCTCGAAACTTTCCGTTTTAAGTGGAATTTTAGTTGCGCCTGGTTTTGGTGAACGTGGCATAGAAGGAAAAATTGATACAATTAGATTTGCAAGAGAAAACAACATTCCATTTATAGGTATTTGTTTGGGAATGCAATGCGCTGTTATTGAATATGCACGGAATGTAATTGGATTAAAAGATGCGCATTCAACCGAAATGGCTCCTAAGACGACTAATCCAGTTATTCATCTTCAAGACGGTCAGAAAAAAGTGACCAATCGTGGAGGTACAATGCGTTTGGGAGCTTACGAATGTCAATTAAAAGAGGGTTCGAAAGCGCTTTCAATTTATGGACAGAAAACCATTTCCGAGCGTCATCGTCATCGTTACGAATTCAACAATAATTTTAGAGAAATATTTGAACAATCAGGTATGAACTTATCTGGCGTGAATGACGAAAAGGGGCTAGTTGAAATTGTTGAAATTCCAAATCACCCTTGGTTTATTGGAGTTCAATTTCATCCCGAATATAAAAGCACAGTAGATAAGCCGCATCCATTATTTGTGAGTTTTATACAAGCCGCAATTCTGCATGGAGAAACAATAAATGCTAAACAAATGCAATCGGTTTAGAATCCCAAATTCATTACAAAAGAAAGCCCCGTTTTAATTTTAAAACGGGGCTTTCTTTTTATGCGGTCGTTGCTATTTTGGGAGCTGCAGCTAGTATTTCGCTGCTTGCAAAATCTGCATATTGTGAGAAATTCTTCACGAACTTCTCTGCCAATTCAACTGCTTTCTGATCAAACTTATCTTTATCATCCCAAGCATTGCGGGGGAATAATAGCTCCGAAGGAACTTCAGGACAAGTTACAGGAGTTTTCAGTTTAAAATAAGGAGTTTCGATGTATTCTACCTGATCAAGTTCGCCGCGTAATGCCGCCGAAATCATGGCACGTGTATATTTCAATTTAATACGAGAGCCAATCCCATAAGGACCACCACACCATCCTGTATTAATTAGCCAAACATTAACATTGCTATCCTTCAATTTCTTTCCAAGAAGCTCTGCGTAACGAGTAGGGTGGAGTGGAAGGAATGCTTTTCCGAAACATGCCGAAAAAGTAACTTGTGGCTCTGTAATTCCAACCTCGGTACCAGCCACTTTTGCCGTGTATCCTGAAATGAAATGATACATTGCTTGTGCAGGACTCAGTTTAGAAATTGGAGGTAAAACACCAAAAGCATCTGCAGTTAAAAAGAAAATGTTTTTTGGAATATCCCCAATTGAAGGTTGCATAATATTATCAATCAGTTCAATTGGATAAGCAACGCGGGTGTTTTCTGTTTTGTCAATATTGCTATAATCAACATTTCGCGTACCTTCAAAGTAGCTGGTGTTCTCTAGTAATGCACCAAAGCGAATCGCATTGAAAATTTGTGGCTCCTTTTCAGCAGATAAATCGATGCATTTCGCATAACAGCCACCTTCAAAGTTAAAAACCGAATTTTCAGACCAGCCATGCTCATCATCACCGATAAGTCGGCGATCTGGATCAGCCGAAAGAGTAGTTTTTCCTGTTCCACTTAATCCGAAAAACACTGCCGTGTCACCATCCTTACCAACATTTGCAGAACAATGCATCGATAGCACATTCTTTTCATGAGGAAGGATATAATTTAAGACTGAAAAAATGCCTTTTTTAATTTCTCCGGTATACCCAGAACCTCCAATTAATATGATTTTCTTGCTGAAGTTAATAATGCTGAAATTATGCTGGCGTGTACCGTCAATGCTTGGATCTGCTTTAAATCCAGGGGCATTAATGATGTGCCATTCTGGAACAAACGATTCTAATGCATCTGTATTTGGACGAAGAAACAAGTTATTTGCAAATAAATTTGACCAAGGCAATTCAGTTACAACACGAATATTTAACTGAAATTCAGGGTCTGCGCATGCGAAACTATCGCGTACATAAACTTCGGCATTGTTGAAATATGCACAAACACGATTATATAAGCTGCTCGACAATACGTCCTGCATACATAACATTTACTTTTTCAGAGA
>JBBALS010000127.1:0-5588 GCA_040402915.1 Flavobacteriales bacterium | reverse complement strand
TTGCCAATTTGGAATGCTTGTCGAACTTTTTGTACGCCAATAAGCAAGTTATGCGTCACCCTATAACGACCGACAGTGCTAACATTAAACGGACAGACAAATGAGAAATAAAGCCAACGCTTCAAAAAAACAAAAGAGGTGCAACGCCACCCACAAGCCGACACACGGTTGCACCACATTTGTTTTTTCCCTACCCACCACAACGACATTGGACTGATGAATTTGTATCAATTAAATACATGTATTGATAATCGTGTTTTGCAAAGTGCAGAATATGACATAAGACGATACATTGATTTTATTAACAAATCAATTGACTTTTTAAAAGAAGAGCAACTACCAATTAAGGTAACAAAACAAATTGCAGAGATTGAAATACTAAAAGAAGGTAATAGACAAAAAGTAAAGGAAATCCGATACACACCACAAGCCCCGACAAACAAGAAATCAGAAAAAGCAATTGACATTCTATTTAACGAAAACACAAAAGAAATCTTTGCGAAAAAAAGTTTTAATCGTGAGGACGGTATTAGAATCATAGAACAAAACGAAGATGAAAACTATTTCACTCTCACAAAAGAAATTGAAAGTGAACTCATTTATTTAAAGCCAGACCTTAACCAACTGCAACAACAATTCTATGCTTTAAGAAACCTAAAAGACAAACCATTAAACGAACACATTCCGCTTTTAGAATTATTCGGAAGCCCAGACAGCAGTAGTTGGAATCAGCGATACAATTCTAAAGAATACGATTGGAAAATACTTACCGATAACGATAAAGACGGAGTTGATGAGCAAAGAGAATTTGTTTCGCAAGCAATGCAAACAAAAGATTTTGCACTCCTGGAGGGACCGCCAGGTTCAGGCAAGACAACGACAATCATTGAACTTATAATGCAGTTTACAGCAGAAGGTAAAAGAGTTTTGCTTTGCTCTGCTACTCATGCAGCGATTGACAATGTGATTGAAAGAATCAAAGGCAGATACAAAGATGTTTGCGACAAAGAAATTGTTCCCGTAAGAATAAGCCGCTTTGAAAAACCAGTCAAGGAAAATGTAAGACCGTATTTGCTTAAAAACATTTGCAACAAATACAGAGAAGATATTTACAAAAAACTTAGCAAGACAAAAAACCCAACGCCATCACAAAAACTTTTTAAAGACAGTATCCGAGTTGAGAACATCAACATTGAAAGAGGAACAAAATATGAACCCGACAGCATAGACCAACTCATTCTTGATTCTGCAAATCTTGTTGCAGGAACAATGATTGGAATTTTGCAACACCCCGACATCAGAGCCAACAAGCAGGGAGCAAGTTTTGATGTGCTGATTGTTGACGAAGCATCAAAGGTTACTTTCTCTGACTTTATTGTTCCAGCACTTCATGCTAAGAAATGGATTTTGGTTGGTGATGTAAAACAACTTTCGCCTTATGTTGAGAACGATTATGTTTCTGAAAACATCGGAACAATGTTGGAGAACACAGAACAAAAAGCAATCGTAAAACAATTTGAACTTAAACTGAAACTTGATGACAAACGCTATGATGATTTACTGAAAATTTATTTTACCGAATCAGACATTGAAGACGAGTTTCAAGATTTGAGCAACGATTACGATAATTTGTTTTTTAAGAAAGTAACAAATTCCATCAGCGAGAAAGAAATACTTGAAGCCAACGGAGCAGATGTTTTAGTTTGTATGAATTCGGGAAAAGTAAAAGAGTTTCTTGCAAAAAACATTCTTGCAAAATCAATTTCAATCAATGGAAGTTTCAAAAGAGAACTTGATTTTACACACCGACAAAATTATTTACACAACAAGGAACTACCTGAATTTACAAGCAAGGATGAAGAATGGAGTGAAATGGTTTCAAGCCGACTGAATCAAAGTTTCAGTTTCAGAAATGCCGAAGGTTTTGAAAACATTGATAAGGAATTGACTTATCTAATCCCGAATGAAATTGAAGAAAGCATCAATCAAATTAAGCGACTTGTTTTTCCTTCCATTCTTGAACTTCTGCAAAACGGAATTGGTAAGAGAAAAGAATATGACAGACCAACGGTAATGACAATGGGTTTTTCTGATTGGCATAAAGAAAGCCGCTTTACTTCTCTCACATTCCAACACAGGATGCACCAAGACATTGCAAAGACATCAAAAGAAAATTTTTACGAAAACAATTTGGAAACTGCTAATACAGTTTTAGAGGACAGAGATTGGAAATATAATTTGAAAGAACCGTCAGTAATGTGGATTCACGACAATGACGGAACGGGAAATAGAAAAGGCGAACGAATTATAAACCCAACAGAAGCAAACAACATTGAGAGAGAACTTGAAAAGTTTTTGGCTTGGGCAAAAGACCACCCAAAACCAAACGGAGAAAAATATGAAGTAGCAGTTTTGACTTTCTACTTAAATCAAGAAACAGAATTGAGAAGGCGAATTAGAAAAATAACCAAGCAAGGTTTCTTTTCAAAATTTCAAAAAGACAATACAGATATTTTCCTTTACACCGTTGACAAATTCCAAGGACAAGAAGCAGATTTAGTTTTGTTAGGTTTTACCAAGTGTTCACCTAATGCTTTTTACAGTAGCCCGAACAGATTAAATGTTGCACTCACAAGAGCAAGACACAAACTTTATTTGTTTGGAAACAAACCGTATTTAAAAAAATCAAAGCTGAACGCTTTGAGAGATTTAGCAACAAATTTTCAATCCATTATTCGCTACGAAAAATGATAACTCTAAAACAAAATACGGAAATAGAAATTTATCAAGTTGAACTTGCTTTGAAAGTAAAGACAAATCAAAGTCCTTTCATTCCTATTTTAATTCTTGCTCAAGAGCAAGAAGAAATTTCTGCTGAAACATTGAGAGAAAATCTTTTGACTGCACTTCCATTAAGAGCATGTGATAATCTATTGAAGCGATTAGAGCAACAAGGATATTTGAAACAAGAGCAAAAAAATATGTTTGGCTACCGCCAAACACATCAAGTTGCTTTTGCAAATTATTCATTGACAGAATTAGGCGAACAATCTGCAATTGATAAATCATTTTGGATTGGAGAAAAGGGAGTTTACAATGTGTATGTTTCAAAATCAAAACTCATTCAACAGGGAATCATCAAAACTGAAAAAGTTGATAGAGCAGAAAATGACAAGGACAGCAGGACAGCAACATTACCGAGAGAAATTAGGCAATATGAAAATCAAGTTTTGACAATAGACAAGAAGGAAGTTTTGTTTGAAGATATTGAAGAAAGATGTTTTCAGTTGCGACCTGTTAATTGCATTTTAGAAATTCAAGCAAAGGGAAATGAAACAATCATAAAAATCAGTAACGGAAATCAATTGCTATTTCAAACCGACTTTGAGATTGAAGAAAATGTTTTGCAAGAGGAATTACTTGCAGCTTGTTCAGAGTTTGAATATAACCAAGACAAGAAAGCTATCCTAACAGAGTTCAGTAAAGACAATCTTTCGTTCAACAGAAAAGTAAAAATCGGCAAGCCGATTTTTCAGAGAAACCAATTCAACCAAGTTGAACTTGAAAACATTTCTCACATTCCAAACGACAAAGAAAATGCTGACTTGTGGTATTGGGAATTGCTTTACAAAAACATGAATGATTATTTTCTTGACGAAAATTCTTTCAAAGAATTTGCAACTGAATTGGCGAAGCCAATTCAGTTGCATTTCAAAATGAAAGTTCCAAAGCGAAAAGAACTTGCAGAAATATTTACTGAAAGAGATGATGCTTTTTACCAAATTGCCAAACTTGAAACTATTGACTATCTCAATTATTAAGAATGAAATCTTTAATCAAAGAAATAAATATCATCAACGAGGGAACTATTCAGTTTCCAATTTTGCCGAATGGTTCGGGTTGGAAATCTACCGAGAAAGAAAAACTTTCGGTGATTGAATCGGGAGAAGGAAAAGTTTTGTTTTCAAAAATCATTAAGGCGATTGATAGTGCAAAGCAAATGGTTTGCTTGCAGTCATTCCTAATTCAAGACACTGCAATTATTGATGCTTTGCTTAAAGCAGTTGAAGAAAGAGAAGTAAAAGTTTTTGTGTTGAGTTCAGCAGAAGCACGACTGAAAGAAACGATTGAAGAAGAGGAGGACTTTATAAAAGCAAACTACATTCAGTTGCTTGACCGCAAATTCAAAAACCATTTCGTTCATCGGACAGCAGAAAATTTTCACGGCAAATACATTCTCATTGACCCGACAACAAAACCAAAAGGTTTTGTTTGCACAAACAACTTTACGGAAAATGGTTTTACAAAAAATCCAGAGTTAGCACTTGAGTTAAACAACGAACAATGCGAAGAACTTTTTAAAGTTTTCGTTTATCATTTTTGGGAACATTCAACAGACGAACAGACCGCAACAAACGAGTTTGCGAAAGTTAAGCCAGTAAACAATTTCAGTTTGCCGAAACTTGAAAACATTTTGCTGACTTCACCGAACATTAAAAGCAATTCACTTAATAAAACATTGTTGGCTACAATCAACAAAGCGAAAAAGACAATTTCGTTTTCAACTTTTCAGATTGACAAAAACATTGAGTTGGTAAAAGCAATCACAGACAAAGCGAAACAAAATGTTTCGATTACTCTTTTTTGCAGACCTATTGAAAAGCAGTTTAACGAACAATTGAAAGAACTTTTAGAAGCAGGCGTTCAAATTTATTTTCATCCGCTGACACATTCCAAGTCATTGCTTGTTGACAGCAAAGACGGTTTTGTTTTTACCGCCAACCTAATTGCAAACGGACTTGAAAACGGTTTAGAAGTTGGACTTAAACTAAGTGAGGAACAAACAAACGACCTTGCTATTATTCATAAAAATTGGCAAGACAACTTTCCGACAAAAGCAACTAAAGTGGCTAATGTGAAAGACCTAAAAGAGATTCAAGTTTTCAAAGACAGAAAACTCACAACGAAAATTTTACTTGACGATTCAAAAGCAGACAGCAGAAAAATTGTAAAAGTTGCCGACCTATTTTCATTCTTCAATCAGAAGTTTGACATCAAAGACAGTTCAACAAAAACTTTGAAAGTGAAACTCACAGCAGAGATTGAGGATTTGCCAGCGAAATATAAAGCCAATGGTGCAGACAAATTTGAAGTGATAGAAGTTGAAGAAGATAAAGGAAAGAAATCTAAATTAGTTGTAGTAAATAGTAAATTTGAAATTAACGACATTGACAAAATACAAGAATGGAAAGACCTGAAAATATATTCAGCCAAAGCATAAAGCAAGCACATTTGCAATTCGCACAAGCCAACGCACAGACCAAAAATTGCAAAAGAGCTTCCTTTACCAACCGCACGGACACAGCGACATTGGACGGACAAACCATAACCGAGAAAGAAGGGCGAACGCATAACAGCACATTTGCAATAGGCGGGGTTTCGTGCTCCGCAGACAGTTTAGTGGTAGCCGAAAGTTTTGTGCTCCGCATAAAGTTCAGTGGTAAAAATCCCGCCCATCGCAAATCTGCAAAACGTTATGCGTCATTTTATAAACAGACCTAAACGACAGACAACACCATTACTTTTCG
>JBBALS010000126.1:0-5618 GCA_040402915.1 Flavobacteriales bacterium | reverse complement strand
TGATAACCCGTTTGTCCACTCAAACGAAATCGAACATCGGGACCTGAATTATAGTCGTTCGATGTCCACAAAAATGTTCCTGCAAAGAAACGAATGTCTAGTCCTTTCTTATTTTGTTTGTAAGAGATACGATAGTTAAAAGTTGCCGATATTTTGGCGAATGTGCTTCCTTGTTGCGCATCAACTGAGATGGAGTAGGGGTTTAAAACACGACTGTTTTTGTGATTGAAAGTAATTTTGTTGTAATTATTTTCTTGGGTTATTGATTCTGCATCAAGACTCGTTAAGTATGGAGTCGATTGAATAAATATATGACGATAACTGAGCGATGAACTTTTCTTCGTAGACTCATTTCGTTTTGCAAAATCGAATGTTCCACCTAATACAATGCGATTGTAGTTTGGTGAATACCGTAATGCAAAACGTTCGGCACTGGCTGTCAACGTTACATTTCGGAAACAGGAATTCACCGGACGAATAAAATAATCGAACTGTGCAGCTCCGGCTAATTCTTTGTTGTTAAAGCTGTACAATGGCATAATTTGATACTCGATATGTTTGCGAAGAATACCCACATTATGTATAACGCCACCCAGCATCAAACCATTGTACATGTTATAACCTAGAGCGGGTAAAACATAAATTGGAGTAACACGCGGATAATCGATTCCCGTTCCCACTTGCAATTTAATTTTTCCTGTTTTTCTAAAAATGCCCGATGTACGCATTTCATCATTTTTCGGATTGAAATCGGGGATGGCTCCAGTCGCATTTACAGAATATCGATCGAAATCGCCCAAAGGAAAAATTAATTGTTTTTTTCCTTCGAAACCATCATACCATTTGGTAACAATGGAATCTCCCATAAAACCGCTAACGCTAACTGGACCATTAATTTGTCCAACATTTTTAACGCTTACATAGGTTTTGGAATTATTTTTTGAGAATCCACAAATCTTATAATCAACGCGATTAACACTTCCCAACAAACCATCGAAAAGCCAAGGCATCGATTTCCCATTAAAATTCTCAACAAGCAAGCGGAAATCTTCGGGTTGTGGATGTTTAAATTTCCAGTTTTCGTAGTATAAATGCATCATTTCATCGAATGCATCTTGTCCCATAAATTCCGCCAGGTAATTGTAAATATTGGATGTTTTCTTATAAACGATGGCGCCGTAATTCATCGAACTGTATTGATCCGAATTAAGCGCTAAGGATTGATCTTCATTTCGACGAGCAACAAATTGGTAGAATAGGTTTCGCAGTGCATTGGGGGCAAAGTCGCTTGTGTGCAAAAGTGTGTTTCCTACTCTGGGAACCATTGCATCAATCAGGTTACGATTGGGGTATTTCAAATGCATGTAGCGTTCTTCATAATAGGAATTGCTTCCTTCGTCCATCCATGGATAATCGCGTTCGTTACTCCCTAAAATTCCATAAAACCAATTGTGTCCAACTTCGTGTGCAATCACTTCATCGAGTGCAATTGGATCTCCTTGCGAAGCAATAATAGTGATTGTTGGATATTCCATTCCAGCGCCAGCACTCAATGCGCCATCAACGGCTTTGCATACTTTGTAAGGATAATCACCCAGCCATTTCGAATAATTGTAAACTGCATCGTTTACGTATTGTGGAGCAGCGAACCAATCATTCGCATCTTTATCGGCGAAATAGCAATATGTTTCAACGGTTCTTCCACTTTTTGGTAAAACAACTGAACTTTTTAAAATATGATATTTTTTATCAGCAAACCATGCAAAATCATGCACATCCGAAAGTGTGTACGTCACAGTTTTTAAAGTAGAGGATGAAGCAGGTGTCGGTAAATTAAATCCAAATTTAAGTGGTGCTTCTTTCTTTAAAGAATCGGTTTTTAAACAATTTTCATCTATGCGTTTTTGCTCATCGGGATTTGTTTCCATATCGCCACTTGCTGCAATCACGTAGTTTTCGGGTGTGGTAATCGACACCTTGAATGTTCCAAATTCGGAATAGAATTCACCTTGATTTAAATATGGGAAAGCATGCCATCCTTTAGCATCATACACTGCTGGTTTTGGATACCACTGACACAGCTGATATTGCTGTCCGGAATGTCCCAGACGTGAGAATTTGCTAGAAGGGATTTTGACCCGAAACGGAGTGCTGATTGTAATCTCCGCTCCTGGAGCTAAGGGTTTTTTAAGGATGATTTTTCCGAAATCGATGTTATTTTTATCCTCCATAAAGGAAACCGAAACAACATCAACTTGGAAGTTTAGACTATCGATAAACCCTCGTTCATTTTCATTGGCAAATTGAAACTTTGTCGAGCCATTTAAAAGTTCCTGTTTAGCAAAAGCCGTTTCGTTGTTTTTATAGCCGTTTGGCCAAAGATGAAACCAAATTTCGGTTAACGTGTCCGGCGAATGATTGATATATCGGATGCTTTCATCCGCCTGAAGCATGTGATTAACATCGTCAAGTGCAACGTTTATCGTATAATGAACTTCTTGCTGAAAATAAGCTTGCTTTGGTTTGGATGGATTCCTAATTTGATCGGTTTGAGCGAATGCGAAATTTGAAATAAATGCGATTAAACAGATTACATAATTCCTCATTTGAAACATTAATTTAATAGTTTACGAACAGCATTTTCTAAATCTGCACCACGAAGTCCTTTGCCAACAATTTTCCCTTCTTTATCAATCAACATGGTAAATGGAATTCCCGTAATACCAAATTGTTTTGCAACTGAAGAATTCCAGCCGCCTAAATCGCTCACATGACTAGGCCAAGTTAATCCATCTTGCTGTATGGCTTTTTCCCATGCAGCTTTGTCTTTATCGAGTGAAACACTGTAAATATCAAAGCCTTTCGACTTCATTTCCTCATACAACTTCACCACGTTCGGATTTTCTTTGCGGCATGGTCCACACCAACTTGCCCAAAAGTCAATCAAAACCACTTTGCCTTTCAATGAGGATAAAGCGATTGGATTTCCTGTCGGAGATGTTAAATTAATTTCTGGCATTGGCATCCCAATAGCCGTAGAACGCATTTGATCAACACGTCCAATAAATGATTGAGCAAATCCTGATTTTGGGTAATTCTTCTTTAAGTTGTTCGCTAAAAGATCATAAGCTTTAAAATCTTGATCTGGATCTAAAAATTCGGCTGCCGTGATTGGAGCTAATTTATCTGGATTTTGCGTGATGAAATTCCGGATTTTCTCAATTTGTATATTGACAAAAACATTGAATCCTTGTTCAATCGATGCTTGAAGGGCCATACGTTCTTCTTGAGGAGCCGCATTGAGAATTTGCATCAGAGAATCGCGGTGCGAATCAATGCCTTCTTTTACCGCTTTAATTTCAAGTGTTAATTTCCCTTCTACGCTGCCTTCTAAGGTGTATTTTTCTTGTAATGAAGGCTTTTCGTTTATGTATTGAACCGATTCTTTGGGATCGAGAATTACAAAAACAACATTGCTTTCTCCAACACGTAAACGGTAAAAATCTTTTTCGGGAACCGCTTTTTTGAAGGAGAATTCCCCTTGATCGTTCGTTTTTACAGAATCAATTTTTACAATGTTAGCTCCTTGCAATTGCTCAAGATAAATCCATGTGTCTTTATGCTGGGATATTTTTCCATGCAATTGAGACTTAGAATCGGTGCTGCTGCAAGCTGCAATACTGAATAAAAGGAGGGCGAATAGACTGCTAATTTTACGCATATTGTTTTGGGTTTTATGCTTTGTCGAGTGCATCTCGAACCAGCTGGTTTGCTTTTTTAGGATCTGCTTTTCCTTGAGAGAGTTTCATTACTTCACCCATGAAAAGTCCTACTAATCCGGTTTTTCCACTTTTGTATTCGGCTACTTTGTCTGGGAAACGAGCAATTGCTTGTTCAATCCAAGTGTTCATGCTATCCGAATTATCTTCTTGAATCCAATTGTTTTTCTCCGCAATCTCGAGTGGATTTGCTTCAGGATTATCAGTCAAGTATGGAAAGAGTTTTTGGCTTGCCGTAGAAAAGTTCATTTTACCTGAGTCAATCAAGGCAATAATTTCGGCAATTGTAATCGCTTTTAAAGGAAACTGATGCATTTCCAAAGCACGTTCATTAAGGAATGATTTTACTGGACCATTCATCCAGTTTGCCGCCGCTTTGTAATTGTTTGTATGAGAAGTTAAATCCGAAAAATACAAGGCAATGGGTTTGCTATCTGTTAAAATTCCTGCATCGTATTCGGAAAGACCAAAATCACTTGTAAAACGCGCATGCAAAGCTTCGGGTAGGGGAGGCATTACTGCATTTATTTTACTAATGTAATTTTCAGTTACGATAAACGGACTCAAATCGGGTTCAGGGAAATAGCGGTAATCGTTTGCTTTTTCTTTACTACGAAGTGAGAATGTTGTTCCATTTACCGCATCAAAACTTCGGGTTTCCATATCAATCACTTCGCCCGATTCAATCATACTGATTTGACGCTTGGTTTCAAACTCAATAGCGCGTTGCACATTACGAATTGAGTTCATGTTTTTCACTTCCACCTTCACGCCAAATTCTTTGGCTCCTCGTTTCATAACCGAAATATTGGCATCGCAGCGCATACTTCCTTCTTCCATATTGCCATCGCAAATCTCTAAGTAGCGAACAAGTTTTCGCACTTCGGTTAAGTATACATACGCTTCCTCGGCACTCCGAAGTTCGGGTTCAGAAACCATTTCTAAAAGTGCAACACCAGCTCGGTTCAAATCTACCAAGGAATCATATGCATCTTGGTCGTGCATGCTTTTTCCTGCATCTTCTTCCATGTGAATACGCGTCAATCCAATGTCTTTAACAACACCATTTAATTTAATGCGAATTTTCCCACCTGTACAAATGGGTGTTTTATCTTGTGTAATCTGATATCCTTTTGGAAGATCGGCATAGAAATAATTCTTTCGAGCAAATTGATTTTCCTCACGAATTTCACATCCGCAAGCCAAACCCAAGCGCACCGCATATTCAACAACTTTTTCATTGAATCGAGGCAACGTGCCTGGATGTCCCAATGTGATAACGCTGATGTTGGTATTGGGTAAAGCACCATATTCGGCCGAGTCGGATGAATACGCTTTGCTATGAGTAAGAAGCTGCATGTGAACCTCAAGTCCAACTACAAGTTCGTATTGTTCTGATTGCATATTATTTCAATACCTAATTTGAAATGGCAAATATAAGCGGTATTCTGTTGTAAAAAGACATGTTGAAATCTGTTGATAATATGCCTTTTTGCTTGTTATTGCTGAAATGTTGAATGTTAACTATTTACATGAAACCTTTTAATTAGTCGTGGTTCGTTGTATTAAATTTGTGTAAGGAAATTGTTAAATGTGATGCAACAAACAAAATAAAACTTCGTTTTGGAAATCACAAGCAACGATAAACTTCCACAAAATATACCTACACTTATATGAACTCTCTTATAACTAAATGTAGCTCATTAGGAAAACGTCTTATGTTCACCTTACGATACGTTCGATTGTTTTTCTGATTCTTAGTTTGATAAACGTACTTATTAAAAAGCCATTCGAAAGATGGCTTTTTTTATGATAATAATTTTCGTTAGATTAGTTAAT
>JBBALS010000125.1:0-5639 GCA_040402915.1 Flavobacteriales bacterium | reverse complement strand
GTACTTCGGATGTTTGTACCAAATTGCTCGGCTGCGATTGTTACAAATAAAGCCCAGTATCCAGCTCCAACGCCTACTAAAAAACAGATAAAGTAAAAGTACGTATCTGAATGTCCAACTGCCCCGAAAAGGTAAACGAACAACATACAGGCCGATAAGAACAAATAAAAGAGCACGACTTTTTTCCGACTCCTTAAAAACTGACTTAAAAGGCCGCTTAATAAATCGCCAACCGAAAGTCCAATGTATGCGTACATTACAGCAAGCCCATTCACCACTTTTCCTTGAATGTTTAATACCGATGGTTGAGCAAAGTCTTCGGCCATGGCAAATAATACTCCGGCGGCAAACCAAACAGGCAAACCCATAATGATACAATGCATGTATTTGATAGCAGTTCCTCTATTTGAAAATAGCTTCAAGAACTGTCCTCTCCCCATCGAATCGTCATGCATCTTCTTATACATTCCCGACTCCAAGGTTCCGATTCGTAATAAAAGAAGCAAAAGCCCTAAAAAGCCACCAACAATATAAGCCACTTGCCAATTCATGATTTGCAATCCGGTTAAGGAGGAAATTAAATCACGAATAACAACACCATCGCCGCCAACAAATGCTGCAAGAACAGCACCGAGCGCCCCGAATGTTACAATAATCATGGTTCCATACCCTCTGTTTTCTTTGCTCATTACTTCCGAAACCAAGGTAATTCCGGCACCTAATTCGCCGGCTAAACCAATTCCTGCAATAAATCGAATGACGGCATAAGTTGGAATATCGGTTACAAATGCATTCAATATATTGGCAACAGAGTATAATAAAATGGAACCGAACAAGACTTTCAATCGACCTTTTTTATCGCCCAAAATCCCCCATAAAATTCCACCGAGAAGCATTCCACCCATTTGCCAGTTAAACAAGGAAACGCTTATTTGTTTTATTTCAGCGGGATTTGAAATCCCAAGTGCAAGTAAGCTTTCTTTTTTAACGACATTGAATAATATCAAATCATAGATATCCACAAAATAGCCCAAAGCGGCAACGACAATGAGCAATAAGGTGTGCTTGGGAATTCGGGAATTCGTATCTATCATTTATTCAATTTGCGAAGAATCCAATTCAATGAGTAAGCATAAACAGACTCATTATCTGGTTCATTATGAATCTCGTGGTACATATCTGGCCAGGATTTGTATTCGCTCATTAAGGAAGAACGCTTAGCAAATTCTGCCGATGCGGGTTCGGAAGTAATTTTGTCATCCTCGCCATGCATAATCAACGCAGGAATTTTTAACTCGTTTGCGTGCTGAAGCGCATACATGCCCGATGAGTATAAATTCGTGAAAAAAGAGGCTGTGATTCGGTCATGAACGTACTTGTCTTTTTTATATGCCGCAACAACCGATTGGTCGTGCGAAAGATGTTCTACATTTAGTTTAGAAGATTGCGAAAATCCAGGATACAGATTTCGCATAATACTTGCCAGCTTTAATTGAATTGCAGGTGGTTCGAACGCTAAACGAAGCCAAGGTCCGGTTGCAATTACGCCTTTAATGGTACTGGGTTTTTTAAGGGCATAATTTAATGCAACATTTCCACCCATACTGTGCCCGTAGAGGAATATTGGCTTGAATTTGAATTGAAGATTGGCGCGATCTACCAATTCTTCTATGCCTTCGAGCAGCTGATTAAAATGGGTAATGTGCCCTCTTTTTCCATCCGATTTTCCATGACCACGTTGGTCGAAAGTTATAACTGCGAAGTTATTGGAAGTAAAAAACTCGGCCAATTTTCGGTACCTGCCACTGTGTTCGCCCATGCCGTGAACAAGTGCTATAACAGCAATGGGTTCTTCGAGGGGCGTCCAAACCTGTCCAAATAACTTCAATTGTTCAGAACCGGTTCTCCAGTTAAAATTGGCGTGTTGCATGTAAAATATTGAATTGTAAAAATAGAAATGTTCTTTTATGAATTACCATAAATATGAAATACCTTTCAGCAATCCTTTCAGTAATCGCTTGCTTGTTTTATTGTTGAGGTTATTATTCCTTGATATGATACGATTTTTACTAAAATTTTTTCTCGGCACGATTCTAATCATTGCCCTTTTGTTTATTGGACTTCTCGTTTTTTCTACGTTTTCTGACTTTCAGCCCGAGCCAGAAAGTGTTAGTAGTCAAGAAATAGAAGGTGTATCTTCCTTGAATTCGATTCCAGATACCTTGTCGTTGATGATATGGAATATTGGATATTGTGGTCTTGGTGCCGAAATGGATTTTTTCAACGATGGAGGGAAATCGGTTCGGGCTTCCGATTCACTTACCGCTAAATACCTCAAGGCGGTTTCTCTATTTATGGGAAGTATGAAAGACAGCGTCGATGTGATATTGATTCAAGAGGTTGACAGGAATAGCAAACGCAGTTATTTTACAGATCAAATTCCAATTATTGCGAATGAATTGCCCGGATATTCATGGAGTTTTGGACTGAATTACGATGTGAAATATGTTCCTGTTCCATTTGGCATTCCATACACACCTTATGGAAAAACCTATGGTGGATTGGTATCTTATAGTAAAATTAAGCCAAGTAGCTCATCGCGTGTACAATACCCAGGTGGCTTCGATTGGCCAACCAAATTATACATGCTCGATCGTTGTGCTTTAGAGATGCGCTATCCGCTCGCAAATGGCAAAGAATTGATTTTGGTGAATACGCATAATACAGCTTACGACGAAACTGGTGAAATAAAGAAAATAGAAATGGCATTCATTAAAAAACGTTACGAAGCGGAAGTTGTCAAAGGAAACAAAGTCATTATCGGTGGCGATTGGAATCAAGTGCCTCCAGGTTTTGATGCAAAACATTTCAGCAAATCAATTGATCCGGGTTACACCCCGCAATCAATCGCGAGAGAAATGCTTCCCGCAAATTTCACAATTAGTTATGATTCAACACTAGCGACAAACCGCAGCAATGTTACCCCATACAATCCCGAAAATACGTATACAACGCTCATCGATTATTTTGTGAGTTCCCCTGGAATTGAAGTGTTGAGCGTTCGTGGAATGGACATGCAGTTCCGATATAGCGACCATCAGCCCGTTATCATGAAAGTAGTGCTGCATTAATTTAATCTCAACAAGAAAATGACTTTAAAACAACTGTTACTTAAGCGTCTTTACCCGACTATCATGAAGTTTTCTCAGAAGGGAGAAAAGGGAAAAGTCCTGTTGAAACCCAAGGCAGTTCAGTCAATTGTTCAGTCAGGAAGTTTGAAAATCGACCTTTCGAATGGTGATTTATTGCAGCTTAATGAATTAAAAGGTAAGAAAGTTCTCCTTGTAAATACGGCTTCCGATTGCGGATATACGGGACAGTTTGAAGAACTTCAACGTATTCAAAATCTTTATAAGGAATCGTTAGTAATTCTTGGATTTCCAGCGAATGATTTCTTGGAACAGGAAAAAGGAGAAGATTCGAGCATTTTGAATTTTTGCCAAGTAAACTTTGGCGTTACATTCCCTATTGCCAAAAAGTCGGTGGTAATAAAGAAGGAGAATCAAAATTTGATTTTTGAATGGTTGAGTAATCCTGCCAAAAATGGCTGGAACGATCAAGAGCCTGTTTGGAACTTTAGTAAATATTTACTCAGTGAAACAGGCGAATTACTTGGTTATTTTGGTCCAGCTATTTCACCGAATGATATACGTTTGTTGGATTTAATTACCAACTAATATTTCCAGAACTCTTCGGTTACACGTTGAATATAAGCTTTTCCTTCGCGCATTAACCGAGGTTTGTCGTTCGGATTATTATATCGTTCCGATTCGAATCTATTGTCATTAATATGATAAACTAGTCGGCCTTCTGGTCTTATCCATCCGAACCCTTCATCGAAGGAATAAAAAGCGAACTCAGGACTATGCGGATTGAATAAATTCTGACTCCATACAAAGGGTTTTGCATCCATATTCAATTGATGAAGTAGGGTAGAAGCAAGGTCGAGTTGGGAGCAAATGCGCAATGATTTCATTCCGCGAAATTCGGGCTTTATAACATTTCCATAGAACACCATTGGAATTCTTCGGTATTCAGGCGAATAGTACGAATAGTTTTTGGGAGTATTGTGATGGTGATCTGAGATGAAAACAAACATGGTATTATTGAACCAGGGCTGTTTCTTTGCTTCGTTCATGAAATGATTCAAACAGCTGTCGGCATAATGAACGGTGTTGATGTACTCTTTTTCTTTATCGCCCCAATCCAATACATCTTCAACAGGAATATCATACGGACCATGTGTGCTCAGGGTAAACAGAGAAGCAAAAAACGGTTGTTTTTGATTGTGTAATTCTTTCAGTTGTCGATCAAACAAATCGCCATCATGAACACCTAAACGACCGCGATAAACCGATGATTCAAAATCCTTTTCTTCCAAAATTTTATCAAATCCATTGTAATACATGTACGAGCGAATATTGCCATAGCTGAGTTGACCGCCAAACATAAAGGAAGTGAAATACCCATTTTTTTTAAATTCTGAATTAATACATGGAAGATGATTGTATTTATTGGGAACGGTTACTATGGAAGAACGAGGTTGCGCTGGGAATGCAGAAAAAATAGCCCCCATTCCTTGGTCACTTAAATTTCCCGAAGCATAACAGTTTTCGTATGAAATTCCCTGCTTAATTAATTCACTAAAATGTGGAGCAACATCGGTATATCCTCCCAATGCCCCAACAACATCGGCCGCCCAGCCTTCAAAAACGACCAATACAACATTAGGGCGTGATGTATTTAGAAAATATGTAGTTGAATCTGTTGGGATTTGATAAAGTTCATCAACAATGTGCTTCGCTGTTTCGGGCTTCTCGAATTTATAGGGTTCAAATGCTTCTAAATTCTGGATTACATTGCTCATTAAATGAAACACAGAGTTCGCCGAAGCCGCATTAAGGATGTTGTAATGGGAGAAATATGCATCGCTCACCTGAATGGGAATTGGAGAATAACCACCTCGCATGCCAGTCCCTAAAATACACATGGTTATTAATGCAAAACACATATTAGCCCAATTATTTGGATCGTGGACAATAGAACGAACAACCGTTTTTCGGTATAGCCAGAAAAAGACCATGGCCATGAAAGAAGTCCCAACAAGGATTGTAATTAATTGAAACCAGCTCGCTGTGTGAATAACTTCGGAAGGTTGTTGGAGAAACCAAAGCGCTTTGTAGGTGAATTTATGCGCCCATTCGTCGTATAGAGGGAGTTCGGAAAGAACTAGAATACTAATTAGAAAAAGAATAATGCATGTATATATCTCATTAATCTTTAGGAAAATTCGTTTGCCCGAAAAGCCAAATAAAATGAATAGAAATAAGGGGAAACTTAATAAGTAACACGTAACAGAGGTGTCTAAATACAAAGCACTCGAAAAAGTCTTTAGTACTTCTATAAACGGTGCTGCATTAACTTCTTCTTGGTTATAAATCAAGAAAATTGACCGACATACCGCAAAAAAAACCATCCAAAAGCAATAGTGCCTGAAGAGCAATAGGCTTAATGGCCAGTTGTTTTTTTTGAATGATAGCATTTATTTTTTGGGAATGAACGAAGAAATGATTTTGCTT
>JBBALS010000124.1:0-5647 GCA_040402915.1 Flavobacteriales bacterium | reverse complement strand
TCATTCGTTCCCGAATTATAACAAAAGCCGGGTTCCACCATTTTGCCTCCTTTTGATTCATAGTAATTTTGAATGCTAGGTTTGCCTTGAGGTAATATGGCATAATAACGATCTAAATCAATAGTATTAAATGAGTCTGAGCTAGTTATCATTTCCTCATGCATTTTTTCGCCAGGGCGGACTCCAACAATTTCTGTTCTTACACCAGGAGCAACCGCTTCGGCTACATCCATAATACGATAAGAAGGAATTTTAGGGACAAATATTTCACCACCAATAGCATGCTCTACAGCATAAAGTACCATATCAACTCCTTCTTCCAGCGAAATGTTGAATCGAGTCATATTGGGGTCCGTAATTGGCAATACTCCTTCGCTTTTCTTTTTCAAAAAGAATGGAATTACCGAACCTCTTGATCCCATTACATTACCGTAACGAACCACTGAAAAGCGAACATCATGCTTTCCTTTGATATTATTTGCCGCTACAAAGAGTTTATCGGAACAGAGTTTAGTTGCTCCGTAAAGATTAATAGGTGCCGCAGCTTTGTCTGTAGAAAGGGCAACAACCGTTTTTACGCCGCAATCGAGACATGCATCAATGATGTTTTGAGCACCTAAAACATTGGTTTTAATGAACTCAAATGGATTGTATTCGGCTGCCGGAACTTGTTTTAATGCAGCAGCATGAATTACCACATCAATCCCTTCAAAAGCACGGCGCAAACGATCTACATCGCGAATGTCGCCCAAGAAATAACGCATGCAAGGATATTTACTTGCAGGAAATTCCTGCTCCATTTCAAATTGCTTCAATTCGTCGCGTGAAAAAATAACCAAGCGTTTTACATCTGGATATTTCTTTAAAATGATCTCTACCAGTTTCTTCCCTAAAGAACCTGTTCCACCGGTGATTAAAATTCGTTTGTCGTTTAATGGCATAATAGAAAAGCTAACTTAAATAGAGATTTGTTCAAATGTAAAAGGTTCGTCGAAATATCCCGACACAAAAAGATCGTTTGTTTCAATAGGTAGTTTTACAACAATGGGTGGTAATAGATTGTCCACAACATCAAATGCTGTTTCGGCGCTTTTATCTCCTAACCAATAATAGGTTTCATAAACTCCGGGTCTTAAACTCAATCGAGGAAATTCATAACGAACATTGACAATATCTCCTGATTTGAAATTTTTGCAATCTATTTTATTGCGCTTGGTAGAAGTTACCACATCGCGAGTTCTCCCAGATCGAAGTGAAATAGAAGCCAATAATTCATTAATAGGTTTTATTACTTTTAAAGTCATTTCTATGATAACTTTATCTCCCTGAAAAAATTCATTGACTTCCTCTCCGGCACTATTAAGCATTCGTATTTGCTCATAACGAACCTGACCAGTTCCTCGCCTAACAGTATTATCGCTCAGTGAAGCTGAATCACTAAGTTTAACCTGCATGTTTTGTTGAACATACGTTCGGATTACGGAATCTGTTGGCCCATCTTGGATAATCATTCCTTGTTTAAGCAAAATTGCTCTTGAGCATAAATCGGCAACAGCTCCCATATTATGGCTCACAAACAAAACCGTTCGCCCTTGATCCGAAACATCTTTCATTTTTCCCAAGCATTTGGCTTGAAATTCAGCATCTCCAACAGCCAAAACTTCATCAATAATGAGAATATCAGGATCTAAGTGTGCGGCTACCGCAAAAGCCAATCGCACATACATTCCCGATGAGTAGCGTTTTACAGGAGTATCGATATAGCGTTGAACCCCTGCAAATTCAACAATGTCGTTAAACTTGTCACGTATTTCGGAACGACGCATTCCTAAGATAGTTCCGTTAAGAAAGATATTTTCTCTGCCAGTCAAATCGGGATGAAATCCTGTTCCTACTTCCAGCAAACTGGCTACTTTACCTTTGATTTTTATTTCTCCTTGCGTTGGAGTTGTAGTTCTTGAAAGTATTTTCAATAAGGTAGATTTCCCAGCACCGTTTCTTCCAACCAAACCAACAATCTCACCTTGATTTACTTCAAAATTTATGTCTTTCAATGCCCATACGAAATCGGAAGAAACACCTGAGGTCCGATCATTCTCAACAGCCATTTTTAAGTATGGATTCTCCTTACCCAAGATTTTGTAATAGGCAGCACGTATATCTTCCGTTAAGGTAGATGAGCCAACATCTCCTAGTCTGAATATTTTTGAAACTTGATCTGCATGAACTACTACAGACATAATTGAATCTCTATTATTTATACTGTATCCATAAAGTCTTTCTCTGTTCTGTTAAACATCAAAAGCCCAATAAATAATGTAACAAGTGTAAAAACTAAGCTATAACCTAACATTAGCCAATTAATCTGATCGCTCCCAATAAAAATAAATCGCATCGATTCTATTAAAGGAGTAAGTGGATTAATATGAAGAATCCACAAATATTTAGCTGGAATAATTGAAGCAGGGTAAATTACCGGGGTTGCATACATCAGCAGCTGTACCGCAAAAGGAACCATGTTTGTTAAGTCGCGGTATTTTGTTGTTAGGGATGAAATAATGATTCCGAAGGCTAAACCTGAAAACATCATCATCAATAATAGTAAAGGCAATAGCCACAAATAGGCATATTGAGGATGAACATTTTCACCTCGAATGAGAAAAAAAAGAAGAACTGCAACGAGTAAAATAAGCTGCACTCCAAATTTTATTAACGCTGATACAACAGACGATAAAGGAACAATCAATCTTGGGAAATAGACCTTACCAAAAATGCTGGCATTGGTTCGAAACGTGGTAGAGGTTCTGTTGATACAATCTGCAAAATACCCCCAAGCAATCAAACCAGTGAGGTAAAAAAGAATGGGATTTGTTCCATCGGTTGAAACTTTAGCAATTACACCAAACAGCACAAAATAAATAGCTGTATTTAATATTGGCGGTAAAATGAACCAAAAAGCACCAAGTAAAGTTTGCTTGTATACAGTTATAATATCTCTACGAACAAGTAAATATAATAAATCGCGGTACTCCCAAAGCTCCCGAAGCTTTAAGTCGAACAATCCACCCGAAGGGCGAATGATCATATCCCACTGTTTATTTGAATTCGAAGTCATTCTGTATTGCCGCAAATCTAATTCTTTTTTAAGAAGAACATTGAATTGCGTAGCTTATAATAAGTGTTTAACGTGGTTGTAGGTTTTTTTAATTCCTCTTTCCAAATCAATTTTCGGAAACCAGCCCATAGCTCGGAGTCTTGAACTATCCATCAATTTCTTTGGAGTCCCATCAGGTTTGCTAGTGTCGAATTGCAAATCCCCTTCAAATCCAACAATCTTCTTAACTAATAAAGCTAGGTCGGCAATACTGATGTCGGATCCAAAACCAACATTCACAAACAGTTCTTCTGAATAATTTTCAAGAAGAAAAACACAGGCATCGGCTAAGTCATCCACATACAAAAATTCGCGCATTGGTGATCCTGTTCCCCATATTTCTACTTGCTTATCCTGATTCATTTTTGCATGATGCATCTTCCGAATCAAGGCTGGTAAAACATGCGAATTTTGTAAATCGTAATTGTCGTTTGGACCATACAGATTGGTTGGCATTGCTGCAATATAATTACAGCCATATTGCCTTTTGAAACTCTCACACAACTTAATCCCCGCAATTTTGGCAATGGCATAAGGTTCATTAGTAGGCTCTAAAAATCCCGATAATAAACTTTCTTCCTTCAATGGTTGCTCTGCCAATTTGGGATAAATGCAAGAAGAACCCAGAAACAAAAGCTTCTTTACGTTGTTTTTCCATGCACTATGAATGACATGGTTTTGGATTGCCAAATTATCATACAGAAATTCGCCTCGGTAAATGTTATTTGCCATAATGCCACCCACTTTTGCAGCAGCTAAAACAACTACATCTGGTTTTTCCCTTTCAAAATAGGCTTCAACATCCGCTTGTCGTCGTAAATCCAATTCTTTAGAACTTGCACCAATTAAATTTGTGTATCCATTATTTTCTAAAGCACGCCACACTGCCGAACCAACCATTCCTCGATGACCCGCAATGTATATTTTATCTGACTTTTTCAAAATAATATCAGTTGCCAGCATTAAACTCTTTTATAAATTTTTTATTTCGGAAGAGTTGTAAATCCGTCGAAACCATATCCTTCACCAATTCATCAAAATGAATTCGGGGTTTCCAATTGAGTTTTTCCTGAGCTTTTGTTGCATCGCCAATAAGAAGCTCCACTTCTGTTGGTCGGAAATACGTTGGGTCAATACTCACTACTTCTTTGCCAATTGGAAGTTGATAATCTGGGTGTTCGCATCGAATTACATATGCTTTCTCATCAACTCCAACCCCTTTAAACTCAATACTAATTCCCGCTTCAGCAAATGCTCTGAATAAAAATTCGCGAACTGTTCGTGTTTCTCCTGTTGCGATAACAAAATCTTCAGGAGTATCTACCTGCAACATTTTCCACATAGCTTCAATATAATCTTTGGCATGTCCCCAATCGCGCTTTGCATCAATATTTCCCATGTACAATTTATCCTGCATGCCCAAAGCAATCTGCGCAACTCCTCGCGTAATCTTCCGTGTAACAAAAGTTTCCCCTCGGTTTGGACTTTCATGATTAAACAAAATTCCATTTACTGCGAACATTCCGTATGCTTCACGGTAATTTACAGTTATCCAATAGCCATATAATTTGGCAACAGCATAAGGGCTTCTTGGGTAAAAAGGAGTGGTTTCCGATTGAGGAACTTGTTGCACCAAGCCATATAATTCAGAAGTTGATGCCTGATAAATACGCGTTTTCTTTGTCAGATTCAATAAGCGAACAGCTTCCAAAATGCGCAATGTACCTAGTCCATCGACGTTTGCAGTGTATTCAGGTTCATCGAAACTTACCTTTACATGGCTCATCGCACCTAGGTTGTAGATTTCGTCTGGCTGAACTTCTTGAATAATTCGAATCAAGTTCGAAGAGTCTGTTAAATCGCCGTAATGCAAGAAAAATTTGGCATTATCAATATGTGGATCTTCATATAAATGATCAATACGTTCAGTATTAAACAAGGAACTTCTTCGTTTTATCCCGTGAACTATATACCCTTTGTTGAGAAGGAATTCGGCAAGATATGCTCCATCTTGTCCGGTAATTCCTGTAATTAAAGCTATTTTCAATTGCAGTGTATTTGTGGGTAAAAATAGAATTTTTTAATCTATATCAACGTATATACTCCATGTGAACATGGCTTTAATTTCATTACGTATATTCAGTCTTGTTTTGAAAATGGATATGTACATTTGCCCAATGAATCTCGTTTTTGCAACAAACAATGCGCATAAGTTGGAAGAAGTGCGAACAATACTTCACAACCGATTAAACATCTTATCACTTAAAGATATTGCCTTTGCCAAAGAGCTTCCCGAAACTACGGGAACAATTACAGGTAACGCAATCCAAAAAGCACAAACACTTTTCAATGAAACCGGATTTGCATGTTTTGCCGACGATACAGGATTGGAAATTAATGCGCTTGATGGAAATCCGGGTGTTGATACTGCTCACTACGCTGGCATTGAAAGAGATTCCATTAAAAACATGAATCGTGTGTTAAGTGAGATGG
>JBBALS010000123.1:0-5727 GCA_040402915.1 Flavobacteriales bacterium | reverse complement strand
CAGTAGAGCTCGATTATATGTGCAGAAAGGCGAAAATGTCCTATGAGGAAGGCCTACAAATTTTAAAAAATCATGGTCAGGATTCGCTTCCTGGCGGAGGAGCTGAGATTTTTGATGAAACTCTAAGAGCAGAAATTGCTGGCGACAAGTGCACCGCTTCCGAATGGTTGGAAATCCATGAAACGGCTCATAAACTAGGAATGCCTTCCAATGCCACCATGCTTTATGGTCACAAGGAAACGTTTGCGCACCGTATCGATCACATGGAACGTTTGCGTCTTTTGCAAGACCGTACTGGCGGATTTAATACCTTTATTCCACTCAAATTCAGAAACAAAGGCAATCAAATGAGTTATATTTCGGAGGTTTCTGTGATTGAAGATTTGAGAAATTACGCCATTTCACGCATTTACATGGATAATTTCGGGCACATCAAAGCATATTGGCCAATGATTGGACGAAATACCGCACAACTATCGCTTTCGTTTGGTGTTGATGATATTGATGGAACAATAGACGATTCAACAAAAATATATTCCATGGCTGGATCGGAGGAGCAAAGTCCAAGTTTAACAACTCCTCAACTTATTGATATGATTAATGCCGTTGGTAAAATTCCCATCGAACGCGATACATTATACAATGTAATTCGAGATTATTCAACACATCCAATCCTTACAGAAGAAGTCTGAACATGATTCAATCTACAATCAATTCCAACTCTTATTCAATCGAGTTTCAAAGCGATGGTATAAAAGGAACCGTTAACGGAACCGAGTTTGCCTGGGATTTACTTCCTATTTCCGCAAATAGATTCAATATTCTGTTTAACAATAAATCGTTTAATGTAATTATTGAGTCACGCGATATTGAAACAAATACACTTATCATTCGGATTAACGGTAAGAAGCTTCATATCAATACCAAAGATAAAATGACGCTTTTATTGGAGTCGATGGGATTGAATGCGGCGGTTTCGACGAAAGTAAACGAAGTGAAAGCGCCAATGCCAGGTTTAGTATTGAGGGCATTAGTTGCCGAAGGCGATGAGGTGAAAAAAGGTGATAGTCTGCTTGTTTTGGAAGCAATGAAAATGGAGAATGTAATTAAGTCTCCAGCGGATGCTGTGATTTCGAAAATTTCCGTAAAGCAAGGTCAAGCTGTTGAAAAGAATCAGGTGCTAATTCAATTCAGCTAATTCTTTTTCAATTACCATTCGGTGCGAAACTGCTTCAAGAAACGCATGTCGTTTTGAGAAAATAGGCGCAAATCCTTTACTTGGTATTTCAAGATGGCGATGCGTTCTATGCCCATTCCAAAAGCAAATCCAGTGTATTTTTCATCGTCAATGCCACAGTTTTTCATCACATTGGGGTGAACCATTCCACATCCTAGAATTTCTACCCAACCGGTGTATTTACAAATATTACATCCGGCTCCTTTGCAAACAGTGCATGAAATATCCATCTCTGCAGATGGTTCTGTAAATGGAAAGTAGGAGGGACGTAGACGTATTTTGGTGTCTTCCCCAAAAAGTTCTCTCGAAAAAGTGAGTAATGTTTGTTTTAAATCTGCAAACGATACATTTTCATCAACATACAAACCTTCAACCTGATGAAAGAAACAATGCGCACGAGCGGATATGGCTTCATTCCGATAAACACGACCGGGCATTAACAAGCGTAATGGTGGATTTTTACTTTCCATCATCCGAATTTGCACGGAAGAAGTATGTGTTCGCAATGCCATGTCTGGATTTTTCTCAATGAAAAAAGTATCCTGCATATCGCGGGCTGGATGCTCTTCCGGGAAGTTTAAAGCAGAGAAAATATGCCAATCGTCTTCAATTTCAGGGCCCTCAGCAATTGAAAATCCGAGTCTTGAAAAAATCGAATTAATCTCATTCGCAACAACAGATAGTGGATGCCGACTACCTTTGGGCATTGTCCACCCTGGTGCAGAATAATCAAATAAACCTTCTTTTCCAATTTCACTTTCTTTGTTGAATTCTTCTAATCCAGTATTCCATTTCTGTTCTGCAAATTGTTTGAGTTCATTCAATAATTTTCCAACAACCTTTCTATCTTCAGGTGCAACCTCTTTGAATCGCTCAAATAACGCAGGTATAAATCCTTTTTTGCTGATGTATTGAATACGGTATCGCTCAACATCTTCAGCATTTTGGAAACTATTCTGTTCAATTTCAGATTTTAATCGGGCAATATCTTCGGTCAAAGTCATACGTTATTTTTCGCGGGTAAATATAATCATTCTCTTCGCTGGCAATGACGAAACTAAACAAAGCTTAATGCGTTACGATATTATTGCGTAACTCTAAAGAATTTTTCTATTTTTGGACTCTTTAAATTTCTACCAAATGACAACAATGATTCGTTCAACTCTGTTTTTCACAAGTTTGCTTTTGTTAACTACGGGTATTTCTTGTAAAAAACAAGTTACTACATGTACGGCAAAAATCATTGTTATTCGCCCAAATGGAAACACTGTTTCGGGTGCACAAGTTACGCTTACCTCCAATCACGGCTTATCTTCGGATAATACCTTAGCTGATTACTTACCTGCTAAACAACTCACCGATGGAAATGGGGAGGCTACGTTTGAATTTAAATATCCAAGTATTTTAGACGTTGAGGTAACTCAAATTTCCTACGGTTCTGGAAATGATTTAATTAAATTGGAAATTGGGCAAACCGTTGAGAAATACGTTACGATTCAGTAACATTATCCAAAGCCACAAAATAATCTAAAATACTTTCTTTCATTAATGCCATTTGTTGCCCAGGCGATAACGGAGGTAATTGCTCGTTCAATTCCCAATGTGGAAAGCCATCTTGGTCATGACCCGCGAAATTATAATAGCCAAAAGGCTCGAGTAAAGTGCAAATTGCGATGTGCATCAATTCTAATTTCTGGTCTTTCGAGTACTTTACTTTTCCCTTGCCAAGTTCTTGGACGCCAATTAAAAATAGTACAGCTTGCAAATCCAAGTCACCATCAAATTGACTATTCAGTGATTTAAGCAGTTCTTTCCACTGCTTTTCAATCATTTGTAAATGTGATTCTCCAGAACGAATTTGTTTGTAATCAGCCATTAGTTACAAATCCATTTTCGTAAAGCGGATGAATTTCCAGCTTGAATACGAATCAAATAAATGCCTGATGAGAAAGTTGCTCCGGAAATTTCATTCAAGCTCAAAGTATATTCTCCTGCTTGCTTCGTCCCTAAATTTTTATTTCCAATAACTCTTCCAGTTACATCCAATAGTTCAACACTAACTGCTTCACTCTTAAATAATCCAAACGTAAGTTGAGCATTTCCCATTCCTGGATTTGGGAATATTTGAGTGACATATTCGTCTAAACTAGGCGTTGAAATTCCAACTGGAGCATTTACCAAATTAATATCGTCAATGTAAATATTGTTTCCACTGCTGTCAATTACAGTGAATTTGATCATTCCATGCGATTGTCCAACCAATGGAGCAACACTGACAGTTTCTGTTCTCCATTGTGAGGTAGTAGGAACAAACGTAGTACTTACTAAAGAAGTAGTTGTTGCCAAAGTAGCACCTATTTTTGAATAACGACGGCTCCATGTTTTTCCACAATCAATAGATATCCACATTTCAAGTTTGTCGTTGGTTGTTGCTGAGCGACGAGCATAAGCAACCTTGAAAGTCATTGTTGCTGGCGCTGTCGAAGCGGAGAAATCAATTACCGGCGATACAACGGATGATGAATTATCGGTTGCTACTGAAAGGTTGTTGTATTTAAGTGAAGCAGCTCCTGTGGCAAATGCAGTTGTTGTTCTGGCAAATCCATTACTTACCGTGCCTTCGTATCGCCAGTTCAATGTTGCATCGGATGAGTTCTGAGGAAATGCCGCAATTTCGAATCCTTCAACAATCGGTGAAATTAAATTGGGTGTGGAAGTGCTTATTGATATGTAGTTACTCTTTGTTTTTACATTCGACCCTGCTGAATTACTCACGTTCAATGTAGCGGAATAGCTTCCAGGAGATGGATATGTTACAACTGGGTTTTGTAAATTGGAAGACGATGGCGTTCCTCCGGGGAAAGACCAATTCCAATTCCACGTAGCATCTACACTTGCATTATAACTTTGATCCTGAAATGTGATGTTTGCATTGGTGCATGCTGCTAAACCACTTGCTTTAAAATCGGCAATGGGTGTGCAAGCAACTGCAGCATCGTTAACTCCTGTAGCAAGTAAATTAGCATCTGTCCAAAGATTATTTCTGCTTGATGTACCTGAATTAATTGCTGCTAACATGCGTGTTTTTTGACCATTTGTAAACATTTTCGCACAAGTAGAATAGTCCATATAATTTTGAACATTGTCCAAGCTACCACAAGATACCTGAGCCAAATTGCAACTTTGATTTGCAACCCCAATCGTATTTGGCGTATCGGTCACATTATCGTCCGAATTGCAATTTGCAGCATCGCCAGGAGAATTTGTATCGCCCCAGGTGTGAAGTAAATTAAACCAATGCCCAACTTCGTGTGTGAGTGTTCTTGCCGAAAAATTACTTCCGCCAGATGTTCCAATACTACCTAATTGAGTATGTAAAACTACAATTCCATCGGTTGCAGCTTGAGCCGATCCTGGCAAATACGCATATCCTCCTGCTCCAAATGAAATATTATCTACTACCCAAACATTTAAATATTTATTTCTTGGCCAAACCACTAAATCTTTCACGTTATCGTCTGCACTGAAAGTTAATGCAGAAACAGTGCGGGTAATTCCATCAGTACAATTTCCATTGGGATCTAATTGCGCTAATCGGAATTCAAATCCAACATTCGCAACAATAGATGTAAATGCAGAAATTACTTCATTTTGATCTGAATTTAATAATTGATAATCTTCATTCAAAATACGCATCTCATCTTCAATTTGAGACTTTGCAATGTTCTCTGATCCGTAATTATGAATCACGTGAAATACCACAGGAATTACTTTTAAAACACGTTCATTTGAAGAACTGAACTGTCTTGTAAAAGCTTCCAATTCATCGCGTTGAGCTTGAAATTCGGGATGTTGACTCAAGGATTTACGAACCATCATATCCGTTCCGCATGGTCGAGATTGTGCAAATGAAGTTTGGGAAAAGGTAATTGTTAAAAGGAAAAGGAAAGTGTAACGCATGGGATTGGGTAAATTTTTTATGATTGCCAAATATAGACTTTTACTTTTTTATACAATATGCTTGATATAAATTGATTCTTAATAATTTCAAATTAGGTATTTAGAATCATCGCTGCAGAGCATTCCTCAATATTAATTCTTATAAAAACATCTGAAATATAGATTTTGTTTTTATTCAAGTTCGGAATTCCAATTAATATGGGTTTTTATGATTAATGATTAACTAAAGGATGTTTATTACTTATTGAATTGAATCTATTTCATGAATTAACTTTCTATAAGTTTGTCAAATAAACTTGTGTATGCGCGTTATTCTTCCCTATTTATTGATTGTTACTCTCTTGGTTTCGTGTATCCCTTCGCGACAATTCGACGATGTTAAATCGGCGAAAGATCGCTGCGAAAAAGAACTTGCCGAATTAAAAGCCAAGCAAGAAACATTCATTGCTAAAGAAAAAGAACTCGATGTGCAATTGGCTGATTTGACAAAACAAATAAAAACGTTGTCGATTGATACATCTTCAATGGGT
>JBBALS010000122.1:0-5747 GCA_040402915.1 Flavobacteriales bacterium | reverse complement strand
TTCTGTCCCGCCTGCCGCGGGGGCACCTTTACACAGTTAATTTAACACTACCGAACTGTGCTGAATTAAATTGGATTTGTCTTCCGAGATGCTAACATCCAAATATTACTTTGTTTGAAAGTCATGTGATTACTTGTTCAAATCTCATCTTGTGAGATATTTTGTTTTCCTTAAGGCTTGAAATTAACTTCTGTATATTCGCTTCATGCTTCCATTGAAAGAGCTCATTGCTCAAGGAGAAAGTCAAACACTCGAGTTTAAATTTGAATTAAACTCCGCAAGACGCATTGCTGCAACTATTTCCGCTTTTGCAAATGCAGATGGAGGTACTTTATTGATTGGTGTAAAAGACAATGGTGTTTTAGCCGGAATTCGAATCGATGAGGAGATTTATATGTTGGAAGCAGCGGCATCGATGTATTGCTTTCCTCCTGTAGAATTAAAAACCCGGCGTTGGGATGTTGATGGGAAGTTAATTTTGGAAGCAACAATTGCTTCTTCGCTTGAAAAACCTGTAAAAGCGGAAACAGAACCCGGAAATTGCAAGGCCTGGTTACGTTATGGTGCTTCCAATCGCTTGGCTTCTCCAGTTCATATTGAATTATGGAAAATGTATAAAACTCGGAAAGAACCACCGGCTCATTTTTCGGAGAAAGAACAACGTGTGCTCATTGCTTTGCAAGATAAAAAATGGCTCAACTTAAATCAGGCTTCTAAAATTAGTAAGCTTCCTCGATTTACCACTGCTCGAACTTTAGCTCAATTTTTACGATGGGATATTATTGATTGTGAAACCGATCAAGCAGGTGGTTTTATATTTGTTTTGAAAGATGATCCTTTTTAAACAAACGATTAATCTAATAGCAAAACTCCGGCTTTATATTTATTAGTTGTCATACCAACTAACCAAATGGATCTCTCGCTAATTTGTGAGGAATAATTGGGAACAAAAAATAATCGCTGACGTTTTTCAGATGAAACTTGTCGACGACTAAATTCACCATTGCCACTAATTCGGGCATATACTGGAACCGAGCGACGCACATTATTCATAACACGGGCGTTGTTCTGATTTTTTTCAATGAGATTTTTGGGATTATCGTTAAAGATAAAATGAAGGTTATCACCATCAAAAGCAAAAGAATACGAAGAATAAAATCCACCATCGTTCGAGCTTTCTTGGTATTTTGGAATATCGGCTGTCCAAATCATATTGCCTAAACTGTCTAATTTCACAACGATGATATTGTTGTAATAATAATAGTAATTGCAATTGTACATGCCAGTTCTAAAATCCTGAAAGCAAACTTGATCAACCAGGTATTGTTCAGCTATAAGTCCAAGAGAACCGTCTCGAAAACGCACAAAATGATCGAGTTTGAAATCGGATAATTCCAGTTTCCCTTTCACTTTAGCACTTTCTATGAAACTAGCAGCAAAACTTTTATCGAATGCCGAAAGCGTTTTATTCAGGACTTCCTTCTTATTGCGATCAATTTCCATATAAAACGTACCAGCTGCTTGACCAATGCCGCGTTCAGAGTAAAAACCACTGCTAATAACCCGATTGTTTTCATCAAACAACATATCAATATCGGAAATGTAGTTAGTACCCAAATTGATATCATAATCTTCTACGAGCGTTGAATCGCTTGCAAAAGTTACTAAACTGTATCGATAACGAGGACCTGCTTTACGATCGATATCCTCTTTTTCGAAACGCACTTTCACCAAAATATAGACACGTCCTAGAGGATCGACAAGCGTTCTATGAATTTCGAAATTCCGATTGGTGTAAGGAAATTCAATGCTACGACTCCAAATAACATCGAGGTTTTGATTAAACAGTTGAAATTCCATTTTTTCGTTAGCATACTTATCGAACTTTTCAGAATAAAAAGCGAGCATAGAACTACTATCGCTCGATTGCACAAATTTTAAAGCATCCAATTGGCTCTTTCGAGTAGCTGGAAAATCTGCTATCTTGGATTCTTTACCAATGGCTTCACCCTCTAAATTGTATTTACGGCCGTACAATTCAATCTTGTCTTTATCACTATTAAAATAGGAGGCAAATAAAACGGGGTAATCCCCTACTCGCTCCAAAACAGCATATTCGAGAGTTTTGCTTCCTTTGGTTGTTTCGAGTTTTATCTCCTTGTTGAATTGTGGCAGAAGGGTAAAATTATCGAAACGTTGAATGAATGTTTTTCCAGACGAAAACAACTTACTTCGAGTTCGCGCTTGCATCAAAACACCTTCAGGCCAATTGCCAATTATTTTAAAGGATGTTGAACTAGATGGTTTAAAAATTTCGGAACCCCATTGAATGCCTTTTTGTGCTGAAAGCGAAATGCTTACACTGATTAAAAGAATAAAGATACCGAGTTGAATCTTGCTTAATTTCATTGGATTAAAGGTATGAAAATCGAACTACGATTCATGTTTTTATCTTGATTTCCCTCGATTAATATTTATATAAAAGTGTTCACGCACGTTTGTTAATAGATAAAACAAACAAATTATCTAGCCAATACCTGAGTAGCTATTTTTACGTTTTTGATATTAGATTTCCCAAGTATGAAACGTATATTATTCATTCTTCTTATCTCCATGCTTTCCATTGCAGCTGTTTGGTCTGCGTTATATCATCAACAAAAAAGCACTAAGATAGTTCCTCCTCCATTCGAAGGAAAGAATAAAGCTTGGGTGGATAGTGTCATGAAAAAACTCACGCCTGATCAACGAATTGGACAACTTTTTATGGTTGCGGCGTATTCTAATAAGCCCAAAGAGCAACAGGATGAAATTGCAAAATTGATTAAAGGAAGTCAAGTAGGCGGTTTGATTTTCATGCAGGGTGGTCCTGCTCGTCAAGCTAGATTGTGTAATTATTACCAGCAATTATCGAATGTTCCTTTAATGATTTCGATTGATGGAGAATGGGGACTTTCTATGCGTTTGGATTCAACCCAAGCATTTCCTAAACAAATGACCTTAGGAGCGATTCAGAACGATACGCTTATTTATTTGATGGGGAAAGAAATTGCTCGTCAATGCTCGAGAATGGGTATTCAGGTAAATTTTGCTCCGGTGGTTGATGTAAATAACAATGCATCCAATCCCGTTATTAATATGCGTTCGTTTGGTGAAAATAAATACAATGTTGCACGAAAAGGAATTGCCTATATGCAGGGCATGCAGGATGCTGGAGTTTTATCGAATGCAAAGCACTTTCCAGGACATGGAGATACGGATGTTGATTCTCACAAAGCATTACCAACAATCAATCATTCTCGCACTCGTCTCGATTCTCTGGAATTATATCCTTTCAGAGAACTCATTCGCAATGGATTAGGTAGTGTGATGGTTGCGCATTTATTTGTTCCTGCACTCGATTCTACGAAAGCATTACCCACTACATTGTCATATCCTGTTGTTTCCACTTTATTGAAAAAAGAAATGGGATTTCGCGGTTTAGTGTTTACGGATGCATTGAACATGAAAGGAATCAGCACGCATGATCAACCTGGATTTGTGGATGTAAAAGCACTTTTAGCAGGTAATGATGTGTTGTTATTTGCTGAAGATGTTCCTGTTGCCATTCAACAAATAAAAAAAGCCATTGAAGAGAAGAAAATTACGCAAGAGGAAATTGATCAACGTTGCCGAAAAATTCTTGAAGCCAAAGCATGGTTAGGTCTTAAGAAAACACCCAAAATCTCAATCAAAAATTTACATGCCGATTTGCATACAAACGCATCCGAGTTACTTCGTCGACAGCTTACCGAAGCATCGTTGACGGTTCTTGAAAACAAACAAATCTTGCCATTAAAGAACCTCGAAACGCTTAATATTGCGTCATTGAGCATGGATGACAAATCGAATTCGGTATTTAATACGACTTTGAATTTATACACCAAGGTGGATGGCTTTTCGGTCGAGAAAGAACATCTTCAAAAGCATAAAGCGGAGTTGTTGACTAAATTAAAAGCATACAACTTAGTCATCATTGGAATTCACAATCCAAAGAATACCATGTCGAAAAGTGCCGGTATGACCAAAGAAATCAGTGAACTCATTGAAAGTATTAGTAAACATTCGCGTGTTATTGTAAATCTTTTTGCGAACCCATATAGTCTCAGTAAATTGGACAGTACAGTTAATCCCGATGGAATCATTGTTTCGTACGAAGACAATCCACTTAGTCAGGAACTTTCGGCTCAATTGATTTTCGGAGGCATTAAAGCAAATGGGCAATTGCCTGTTACTGTTAATGACCGATTTAAAGCTGGTTCTGGAAAGGTGCTATCTGAAGTTACACGATTAAAGTATACTCTTCCCGAAGAGTTAGGGATTCGTTCCGACTTGTTAGGCAGGATTGATTCATTAGCACTTTTGGCCATTCGACAAAAAGCAACTCCGGGGTGTCAGGTGCTCATTGCAAAAAAAGGTAAAGTGTTTTATAACAAGGCATTTGGAAGTCAAACCTACAGTGAACATTCAGCTAAAGTAAGAACTACAGACTTGTACGATATCGCATCAATTACCAAAGTTGCCGCAAGTACAATTTCCATTATGCGATTAGTTGATGAGCATTTTATTGATATCGATAAAACCATTGGAGATTACATTCCATTTTTAAAATCGACCAACAAAGGAGGAATGCGATTGCGTGATTTATTGGCACATCAAGCGGGACTTCCTGCATGGATTCCTTTTTACACGCGAACTATTTCAAACGAAACTACACGGGCGCGTTTTTATAATAAAGAACAAAGCGACAGTTTTCCATGGAAAGTGGCAGATAATCTGTTTCTACGTTTCGATTATCCAGATTCCATGTTAACACAGATTATAGCGTGTGATGTTAACAAAAACAAAGAATACAAATACAGCGATTTGGGATACTATTTTTTCAAATACATCATCGAAAAGCACAGCAAGAAAACCCTCGATAACTATGTTGACAGTGTGTTTTACAAATCGATGGGATTATCTCGTATTACCTACAATCCATTGAATAAATTCAATAAAGAAGACATTATTCCAACCGAACAGGATAATTTATTTCGAAAGCAATTAATTCATGGATATGTTCACGATCAAGGTGCTGCGATGATGGGTGGTGTTGGTGGGCATGCGGGAATTTTTGCTGATGCAAATAACTTAGCAACCTTAATGCAAATGCTCTTGAATAAAGGAGAATATGGCGGAAAAAGGTATTTAACAAAAGCCACAATCAATGAATTTATTCGATGTCAATTTTGTGCAAATGAAAACCGACGTGGATTGGGATTTGATAAACCCGAAATGAATTACAATAAAACGGGACCAACATGTAAATGTGTATCGGCCTTAAGTTTTGGGCATACTGGATTCACCGGAACCATTGCCTGGGTTGATCCCGAACAAGAGTTAATCTATATCTTTTTATCGAATCGTGTTTACCCCGATGCTGAAAATAAAAAGTTGAGCAACTTATCCACCCGAATCGAAATTCAGGAAGCTATCTATTCCATTATAGGCAATTAAAAAAGCGCTATCGATTTCTCAATAGCGCTTCCGATTAATTTAAAAAATTTATTTTGATGTCTTGGTTTCTGGAGCTGTTTGATATGCTTCTTTTTTCACTGATTTTAAATTCTTATTGGCATCCAACTTAGAGCGTTTTGCTTGCTTAGGCCCTTGTTTTACAGGCGTTTGTTTTTTCGGCTCATTGGAGATTGTTGGATTTGATTGAATTA
>JBBALS010000121.1:1309-5781 GCA_040402915.1 Flavobacteriales bacterium | reverse complement strand
CCTTCATCCTTATTCTCTACTCTACTTTCTTAACACGTAGTGGAATTCTTGGAGAAACCTCGGTGCATGCGTTTACCGATTTGGGTATGAGCGGTCAACTCCTCATTTACATGTTCTTTTTTGTTTGGTTGCCTTCGGCGATTTCTCTAAAACACGGAACATTCCGGACCATTTGGCTAACTTTAAGTGTTGCTTTGTTAGTTGTAAGTATTGGATTTGGTTTCATGAAATTACTGACTGCTGTGTTTCTTATTGTAGCTCTTGGAATCATGATTCGCCAAGTTACCAGAGCATTACCGAAACAAGCAGAAGAAGAGAATTTGAATTCCCGTGAATTTTGGATGTTTATTGCTGCCCTGGTATTACTTATTTCAGCATTTCAAATCACGTTCTCAACATCAACGCCCGCTATCAATAAGTTCATTTCGGGTAATCTCGCCAATTTCTTTGCTTGGTTAAATGGCATTTTTGGAGTTGAGCTGTTTGCGAAATTGGCCGATGCAAAATTGGCAAATCCGAAAGACGCCATCCAACATTATAACGCTTGGCAAATTCCGTTTGCTATTATCATTGCGCTGCTAATGGCTGTAGGACAATTCTTGAAATATCAAAAAACCAATATGGCAGAATTCATTAAGAAGATGAGTTTGTCGTTTGGACTGACTTGTGCCTTAACTATAGCCATAGGATTGTATATGCAAATTGAACAGCCGCTTTTGTTAATGTTGCTTTTTGCCTCATTGTTTGCAACATGTGCCAACCTCGATTACTTCATTCGCATCTTGAAAGGAAAATTCCCCAAGGCGGGTTCATCCATTGCGCACGTTGGTTTTGGTTTGATTCTCATTGGATCATTGATTTCAGCTGGAAAGAAAGAATTCATCTCCCAAAATAACAGCTCGTTCGATTTAGGTAAAGATTTCCCTAATCGGGAGAATATTTTATTGGCTCGCAACGATACGGTGAAGATGGGTGAATACCTGGTATGTTACCGTGGCGACTCCACTGCAGGCATCAACATTTATTACAATGTTGATTATTATACTAAAAACGCATCGGGTAAAATCGAGAAGGCTTTTCAATTATCGCCGCTTATTCAGACTAATCCGCGTATGGGAAATGTGGCAGAACCTGCTACTAAACATTACCTAAATCGCGATATTTTTACGCATGTAACCTACGCCAAGCTTGAAGATCCGAAAGAAAAAGCGAATGATGGTTGGAAAGAAGCAGTAGATTATTCTTTGCACATTGGCGATACTATTTTCACAAGTAATAGTTTGGTGATTTTAGAAAGCATTGAAAAGGATGTTCCACTATCACAATCGAACAAGTTGCAAACAGGTGATATTGCAGTTGGAGCGCGATTGAAAGTAATCAACGTAAATAGTAAATCACAAAACGTAATGCCATTGTATGTTCTTCGTGGCAATACCACGTTGGCTATTGAGGATGATTTATTGGATTTGGGATTACAATTTAGTTTTTGGAAAATTGAACCAGAAACTGAAACCTTCCACGTTCAGGTGCGCGAAAAAGCAGCCAAGGCAGGCGACTTTATTATTATGAAAGCCATCATCTTTCCGGGGATTAACATCTTATGGATTGGGGCCTTACTTATGGCTATCGGAACCGGAATCGCTGTTTGGACACGCATCAAACAACAAATAAATAAAGGTGCTTAATCTGGAACACATTTGTTTAATAGGTTCGGGTAAATTATCCCGACACCTTGCAAAACAACTCCCGATTTTTAAAGGAAACCCGATTTTTATATGGGGGAGAAATTCAGAACAAGCAGCTTCAATCGCAGATGAATTTGGACTTATTCACTTGAATAATCTCCAAGAAATTCCTGAAAATTCTGCAGTACTTTTATGTGTTTCCGATAACGCCATTGAACAACTTGCCAATGAATTGAAAGAGAAATCGCCTTTCTTGATTCATTTTTCAGGAACACAATCCATTAATCGCTTAACACCATACACCCCGAATGCAGCGGTAATTTGGCCCAATCAAAGTTTCTCAAGTGCAGTTCACATTGATTGGAAAAACGTTCCACTCATTTTGGAGGTATCGAACGATGAAGCGAAAGTTTGGCTCATGGAAATTGTAAACGCATTGGAAGGTCCTGCTGTTTTTCTGGATGAAGAATCTCGAAAGAAACTTCATTTAGCTGCGGTGGTTGCTAATAATTTCATCAATCATTTAATGGTATTAACCGAATCGTGGTGCATCCAAAACAAGCTCGATTTTAATCTGCTACTACCTTTAATAAACCAAAGCACACAGAACTTGCAAAATCAATCGCCTACTCAATTACAAACAGGACCTGCTAGTCGCAACGATTGGACAACAATCCATGCGCATATCGAGATGCTCGCGAACTTTCCTCAATTAAAAGAAGTCTATACTTTGTTTAGCAATCAACTCGCGGAAAAGGATAAAAATTAACATAGAAATAATTAAAAAATACCTCGATTTACAAATCCTACATTTAAATTCACACATTAAATACTCTCTCAGCGTTAAAATTTATGCTTGATTTCCTCCGACTTATTCGGTTTCCCAATCTCATCATCATTGCATTAACAATGTAGGGTGTTCGCTATGGAATTATGGAACCGATTTGGCAACATGCTATTTCGGAAATGCTAAATCGTGGCTTTCTAGTAAGCGGACTTTCCTTGCACATGAGCAGTTTCGATTTTGCATTATTGAATTTTTCAATTATCAGTATTGCGGCTGCGGGTTACATCATTAACGATTATTTCGACACCAAAATTGATCGAATCAACAAACCCGAATATGTCATTGTGGGCCGCATAGTAAAGCGTCGCGTTGCCATGATTTTACATATAAGTCTGAGTTTTATTGGCTTATTGATTGGGATTTATTTATCACTGAAAGTTGGAAACTGGAAATTATCAAGCATCCATTTATTTAGCATCATTGCTCTGTGGTTTTATTCCACACACCTCAAAAAACAACTCTTATCGGGCAATATATTAATCTCCCTTTTAGTAGCATTGGTGCCAATTACAGCTGGCTTATTTGAGTTTGCATCTGGCTCCATGATCAATTTGCAAATTCTTAACAAATATGTTGACGGAATGGGTTCCGCGCTTTTAAGTAAAGGAGCATTTTTGGTGATTGGCTATGCGGTTTTTGCATTTTTGAGCAACCTTGTTCGGGAGATTATTAAAGACATCGAGGATATGGAAGGCGATCAAGCCGACGGAGCCCAAACCATACCCATTGTTTTGGGTGAAACACAAGCCAAATTTATCTGCATTAGCATAGCCGTGTTTTTGATGATTTTAATTGGAGTAATTGAAAAATTGCTTTGGTCTTCTGATTTTTCAGGTTTGTTTTGGTATTTGCTTGTTGCAGTGATTATTCCTTTAATACTGATTATAATCATGGTTGCCCGAGCCAATCAGAAACAACACTATTCATTTGCTTCAACCCTGTGTAAACTGCTCATTATTACAGGAATCATTTCGATGTTTGTTTTTCGATTTACATTTTAATCATGCAATTACTAAAGAAACTTTCCGGCACCCAACTTATCCTGGCTTCTGCATCTCCTCGACGTCAGCAGTTATTAAGCGATTTGGGAGTTCCATTCGAAATCATGATATTGGATGTGGAAGAACATTTTCCCGATAAGCTCCAACGTGAAGCAATTCCCTTGTTTCTATCACGATTAAAAGCCGATGAAGCCAAAAAGAACATTCAGGAAAACCAGTTAATCATTACCGCCGATACCATTGTTTGGTTGAATAATCAAGTGCTGAACAAACCAAGCGATTTAACGGAAGCGCGATGGATGCTCAATAAACTTTCGGGTAAAACACATGAAGTAATCACCGCTGTAAGTCTAACATCATCCAAGAAAAGTTTTTCATTTTATGTAATTACCGAAGTCACATTCAGGCAATTGCATGAAGAGGAGATTCATTATTACACCGAAACATTTCGTCCATTGGACAAAGCAGGCGCTTATGGTATTCAAGAGTGGATTGGCTATGTTGGAGTTGAGAGAATAAATGGTTCATTTTTCAATGTAATGGGCTTACCGGTTAAAGAACTCTACGAGGAAATTCTTGCCTTCTGATTTGATGCGCAATTGCTATATTGCACTCAATATTCGTAAGCATGAAAAAAGTATTTACAGTTCTATTCATTTTTATTGGCAGTTTCATTCAAGCGCAGGTTGCTAATTCATCGTGCGCCAATGCCATTCAAATTTGCCTAACCCAACCCGTTACTTATCCAGCAGCTACAGATGCCGGCACTGCTGAAGTTGGTCCTGATTATGGATGTTTAGGATCTGTAAATAATCCCGCTTGGTTTTTATTTAGAATTGGAACACCCGGAACCCATGTTATATCCGAAACAAATTCCAACGCCCGCGATTTAGATTATATCCTTTTTGGTCCGTTTACCAATCCAACAGGTAATTGCAA
>JBBALS010000121.1:0-1209 GCA_040402915.1 Flavobacteriales bacterium | reverse complement strand
CCGCCTACAGGAACTTTAACAATTAGTAATGGAACAGTCACTCAAGTTATCAATGCTCCATTTACCAATTCAAGTAATTACACATTAACGGGATTCTCATCAAATGGAACAAGTAATAATGTGACAGCTGTTTTTAGTGCTGCTCCAACATGCACAGGTTCGGCGTCTTACACCGCTCCTGCAGGATGTATTCCATGTAATGTTTCAATTCAAAGTAATTCACCAGTGTGTGAAGGCGGTAGTTTACAATTTACGACAACTTTCACTGGAGTTGGAACAGCTCAATACCAATGGTCGGGTCCGGCATTTTTCAACTCAGTTTCGATGAACCCATCAATTAATAACATTTCAGCTTCACAAGCAGGTACCTACACAGTTCTTGTAACAGGTCAAGGTTGCGTTGCTGAGCGTGATGTAATTGTAAGTGTAACACCTTCTCAAGCACCTACTGTTATTCAGGTTGGTAACGATTTATGTGAAGGAGAAATTCTATTCTTAAGTGCATTACAAGTTGTAGGTGGAACGTATACATGGACTGGTCCAAACGGCTTTACAGCTTCTGGAAGAAATGCCCAATTAGACAACACGACTCCAATAAATTCGGGCAATTATATTGTGGGATTAAGTGTAAATGGTTGCCCTAATCGTTACGATACATTAGCTGCTACAATTTTCCCAAGTCCTGTTATCCAGATTTATGGTGAAACAACACAATACACATCATCAACAGGAGTAGTATATGTGACAGGTGCTCCTGGATATACTTACTTCTGGAACTTTACAGGAAATACATCTTTGCTTTCGAGTAGTGTTTATTCTAGCGATCGAGATTCATTGATTGCATTTTGGGGTGACAATGAAGGAGTAATTAATGCGGAAGTTTTAGCAATAGATGTCAATGGTTGTCAAGGGAATTCGGTTACACTTTCAATACAAATTTTAAATCTACTTGGAATAGCTAATATTTCTGAAAAAAACGGGATTCAAGCATTTCCAAATCCTGCGAATGAGTTTATTCAATTAAAGAATAACACATCTGCAAACCAAACAATTCGTTTTCTAGATGCCCGTGGACTGCTTATTCGCAGCATTCAAATTGCAGCCGGAGAATCCAACCAATTGCAGATTCGTGAATTATCAGCAGGACTTTATTTGGTTCAAACACCCAATCAACATTTCCCTGTTGTGGTTTCACATTAATTTTATGGA
>JBBALS010000120.1:0-5808 GCA_040402915.1 Flavobacteriales bacterium | reverse complement strand
AAACTTGATATTGCTTTCCGTTGAGGGTGAAATACCCCATGCGGTAATTGCTTAAAGCATGTTGTAACGTTTGCGCAATGTTCTGAATGGAAACGCCCATGCTCTCTGCCTTTTCTCGGTTTATCTTAACGTTGAGTTCGGGTTTGTTAAATTTCAAATTCACATCCACACCCTGAAACACCGGATTTTTATTGGCTTGCTCAAGGAATTTAGGAAGCACTTCTTTCAAACGATCAAAATTGGGAGCTTGCAATACAAATTGCACTGGCAAGCCAGCAAATCCTCCTGTTGAAATTGTTTGTTGTTGAATCGCAAAGACTTTCGCATCCGGAAAGCCCTTCGACTTCTTCATCACATAATTGGCAATGTCTTGTTGTGAGCGCTTTCTATCTTCGGGCGGAACGAGTGTTAGTCGGATAAATGCTGAGTTGACGGCACCAGAACCTGAAAAACCGGGAGCCGTAACCGTCAGAATCATGTCTTTTTCGGGAACTGAATCTTCGAGAAAATCCTGCATTTTCATCACAAAATTATCGGTGTATTCGTACGATGAACCTTCGGGTGCAGTCACAATTAATCGCGTCCAGCTTCGGTCTTCCAAAGGCGAAAGTTCGGACTGCAAAAGCGGATACATGCCGATAATCATGGCGATGGAAACGGCGAGAATGAGCAAAGCCTGCCAACGCTTTTGCATGAAACTATTCAGCATGTTTCGGTAACCCGTTTCCATGCGTTTAAAAAAGGGCTCTGTCGCATGATAAAATCTGCTTTTCTTGTTGGGATCTTTCCTCACCAAATGTGCATTGAGCATGGGTGTTAGCGTTAAAGACACAAAAGCGGAAATAGCAACAGCACCAGCCAATACAATCCCAAATTCCTGAAACAATCGACCCACAAAACCCTGCATGAAAATAACAGGCATGAACACCGCCACCAAGGTGAGTGAAGTGGAGATTACCGCAAAAAAGATCTCGTTCGAACCTTTAATTGCAGCATCAATGGGATTCATTCCACCTTCTATTTTCTTGTAAATATTTTCGGTTACCACGATGCCATCATCCACCACCAAACCGGTTGCTAACACAATAGCCAATAAGGTGAGTACATTGATCGAATAGCCCATCAAATACATTATGAAAAAAGCACCAAGCAGGGAAACCGGAATGTCAATAAGCGGACGAATGGCAATCAACCAATCGCGAAAGAACAAATAGATAATAATAACTACTAACAGAATAGCGATAAGCAAAGTTTCGAGCACTTCATCCACGCTTTGTTGCACAAACTTGGTGTTATCGAGCACGATTCCGAGTGTGATATCTTCAGGAACTTCCTTCTTTATTTCATCAACGCGCTTGTAAAATTCCTTGGCAATATCGAGGTAATTAGCACCGGGTTGGGGAATCAAGGCTGCAGCCACCATGGGTGTTCCACTTAGGCGTAAAATGGTTTGTTCGTTTTCGGGACCGAGTTGGGCATTTCCAACGTCCGAGAAACGAATATTCATCCCATTAACAGAGCGAATGATCAATGCATTAAAATCGGCTTCGGTGTGCAAACGACCAACAGTTTTTACACTGAGTTCGGTGGTATTTCCTTCAATCTTTCCACCGGGCAATTCCACGTTTTGGCTCGAGAGTGCTTGTTGAACATCCATGGAAGTGACACCACGAGCAGCCATTTTTTTGGGATCTAACCAAAGTCGCATGGCGTATTTCTTTTGCCCCCAAATCTGCAAGGAACTCACACCTGGAATGGTTTGCAAACGTTCGCCAATCACATTTTCGGCATATTCGCTTACTTCCAATTGAGAACGCGTATTGCTTTGAATGGTCAAACTGAGAATCGCATCCGAATTGGCATCTGCTTTCGAAACCGTTGGTAATCCGTTAATGTCCTTGGGTAAATCGCGAACCGCTTGCGAAACTTTATCGCGCACATCATTCGCAGCAGCTTCGAGATTAGAACCTAAGTTAAATTCAACAGTAATAACGCTGCTTCCTTGGTTGCTAGCCGATGAAATGCTGCGAATGCCTTCAATTCCATTAAGCGCTTTTTCGATAGGCTCAGTAATTTGCGATTCAATAACATCGGCATTTGCACCGGCATATCCCGTTCTAACAGTGATGATTGGCGGATCGATGGAAGGATATTCTCGCACACCTAAAAAGGTATATCCAATATAACCAAACAGCACAATAATGACATTCATGACGATTGCCAATACGGGTCGTCGGATGCTTATCGATGAGAGACTACTCATGTTTCCCCTCCTTTTTCGATGCTTTTGCAGGGATAATTTTTAAAGGAGTATCGGATTTAATTGACATCAATCCACTGGTTAAGACACTGTCGCCAACCTGAAGTCCAGAAAGTATTTCGATTTGCTCATCGTTTCGGAAACCAGTTTCAACTTGTACGTCCTGCGCCTTGCCACCTTTACAAACAAGTACTTTTTTCCCTTTTAACGTGGGAATGATGCATTGTGTGGGAATTAAAATGGAATTTTTATGTGAATTTAATGCGAGTTTGACTTGAGCAAACTGCCCTGGTAAAATCTGATGATTTGAATTTTGAACTCGAGCACGCATTTTAAATGTTCTTGTATTCACATCCACCATGGGCTCAATTGCATACACTTGGGCATCATTGATAATCTCAGAACCTTGCAAACTAAATTGAACGTTCAGTGGTAATGTGAATTGAGAAATATAACGTTCGGGGATGGAGAAATCGAGTTTTAATAAATCGTTTTGTTGCAATGTAGCAATGCGAGAAGAGGCATTTACAAATGACCCAACACTTACATAACGCAATCCAATGACGCCTGAAAATGGAGCTCTAATTTCTGTCTTTTCGATGGTTGATTGCACATAACTAATATCAGCATCGGTTGCATTGACAATACTTTGCGCCTGATCATATTCTTCCTGACTTGTACCTTGAATTTTTAAAAGATTTTTTAGTCGTTCGGCTTTTTCGAATTGAAATTTACGTTGAACCTGGAGTTTATTTAGTTGAGCCGTTAAATCGGAAGCATTCAACTTCACAAGAATTTGACCTTGGGAAACACGCTCACCTTCCTGAAAATTGATTGCGGTAATTTTCCCTGCTACTTCGGGACAAAGCAAAACCTCTTCGTTTGCAAACAATGTTCCCGTAGAGGTAATTTCTTGGTTTAATTCAACTGTTTGAATAACATATACAGAAGTCGGACTCGCTTGAACTATGTTTGATTTTACAGGTTCAACGGGTTTCGTTAAGAATAAAAATTTAACAAGCAACAACACAGCTATTCCCAAAATAAGGATGAGCAACTTCTTCATAGATAATTTAGTTTAACACGATTAAAGTTCAAGTAAATTAAGCATTGCAAAGAAAATGAATTCCTAACGCTTTGATTGGGAAACTCAAAAAACTCATTCACAAAATGTGTGGAAAAATGTTAATTCGCTGTCAAAAATAAAAAGGAGGATTTTTAATTGGGATTTATAGAACATTTGAAAATCGATTTTCATTAAAATAAGCGAACTTGCGCCCATGCTCCGATTGTCTGTCGTTTCATATCTCAATACTGCTCCATTTATATCGGGAATCAAGAAAGCACAACTTGAACAACAAGGTTTGGTGGAACTCAGTTTAGATTATCCAGCAATTTGTGCCCAAAAGCTCATTTCTGGTCAAGTGGATGTTGGACTTGTCCCCGTTGCCACTTTGCCCCTTTTATCGAACTATTCAATATTGGGAAATACATGCATTGGTGCACATGGCAAGGTCGATTCAGTGATGTTGTTAAGTGATGTTCCTCTATCTGAAATTGAAGAAATTGTCTTGGATTTTCAATCGTTAACATCCATTAATTTATGCCGTTTATTGGCCAGAGATTATTGGAATATTAATCCCAAATTCATCAATGCGGGGAACGATTTCATCGATACCATTGGCAAAAACAGAGGCGGTGTTGTAATTGGTGATCGCGTTTTTGATCATGCAAATCGCTTTGAATACGCATACGACCTCAGTGAAACATGGTATAATTGGAAAAATCTTCCATTTGTTTTCGCCTGCTGGGTTTCGGTCAATCCGGTTTTGGAATCCGACTGGAATCCAATAGAATCGGCACTAATACAAGGAATTAGTCATCCACTGGAAGCAGCAAAAGAAGTTCGCAGTTTTTATCCCACACATTATCCAATAGAAAAATACTTGACCGAGCGAATTTCTTACAACTTAGATTCCTTGAAAAGACAGGCCTTAGAAACCTTTTTAACCTCATTAAGTACAATTTCTGCCGATTGATTCAATTGATTTGTTATTTTTAGAAAAAAAACGTCCAGAATGAATTTCAATTTCATGCAAACTATACGCTTCATAATTCTCCTGTTCGCATTCGGATTTTCGACTGTTTATGCCGACAATGGAACGAGTAAACTTCAACTCATTAAGATTAAAAACACCATGGCTGGAGGCGATTACGTTTCAGCTTGGCGCGAACTTCGGAAGTTGGAAAAGACAGATACCATAACATCAGAGCTTTATTTCCTGAGTGGAGAATGTAATTTTCACCTCAAAAATTATGAAGATGCTATGGAACGATTGAAACGTTCAATTGCCTTGGATCCAAATACAAATCCTGAGAAGTATTTTTTAGCAGGGAAAATATTCCAGCTTTCTGGCGAATTGGATAAGGCAATCAATGAGTATCAAACTTTTATTGATAAAACGTTAAAAAAATCAGAAGAAACGGAAGACGCTTCTTTACTTATCTCTCAATGTAAAAAATCGATTGAGATGATGTCGAAACCGATTAATGTAAAAATAAGCAACATCGGAACTTCAATAAATTCAGAGTATCCTGAATACAATCCCAGTATTTCTGCAGATGGAAAAACCATGATTTTCACATCTCGCAGACCAGAATCTAAGGGCAAGTTAGTTGATCCCGAAGACGGGAAATTTTACGAAGACATCTACATTTCTAAGAAAGATTCTTTGACAGGGAAATGGCTTGAGGCCGAAAACATTCCAGGTGCAATAAATGAAGATAATCATGATGCGAATATGACTTTATCGCCCGATGGGAAGCAGATTTTTGTCTACCGAAATAAAGGCGTACGAGGTTCAGGAACTTTGTATGTTTCAAAGAAATCTCCAAATGGAAAATGGAAAGAAGCAGTAGAACTTGATGGCGATGTTAATACAAGTTATTTCGAAAGTTCAGCTTGTTTATCACCCGATGGTAAAACCTTGTATTTTGTAAGTGAGCGACCACGCGGTGGAATGGGCATGGGCGATATTTACATGGCTAAAAGGAAAAGTAAAACAGAATGGGACAAAGCCGTTAGTTTGGGTCCAATTGTAAACGACGAATACGATCAGATTGGATTGTTTATGCATCCTGATGGGAAGACCTTGTATTATGCATCCAATTCACCAAAGAGTTTGGGCGGATACGATATTTTTAAAACAACTATTGAAAATGGAATTTGCTCAGAACCTGAAAACCTAGGATATCCAATTAACACTCCAGGTGATGAGCGTTTTTTCTGCCTGAGCACCGATGGACGTCAAGCTTGGTTTAGCTCCGACCGCAGTGGTGGCAAAGGAGATATCGATATTTGGGAAATTGATTTTTCTGCAATAGTGGAAGCGAGTAAAATAAAAACCTCTAATCAACAAGAAGTTCAAGTTCCAAAAGGTCCTCCGATTTCCATTTTAAGGGGACATATAATTGATTCAGATGCCTCTCAAATTGTGGAAACCGAATTATATGTTACCGATAAAGAAAACGGGAAAGTATTCAATATC
>JBBALS010000119.1:0-5851 GCA_040402915.1 Flavobacteriales bacterium | reverse complement strand
AAGATTGTCGTTTTGATGAAAGACGAATTGGAAAAGATTAAAGAACAATTGAACAACGTATTGTGAGCGGTAAATTAATCATCATATGCGCACCAAGTGGAGCAGGAAAGACAACCATTGTGCGCCATATTTTGGAAAATATTCCAGGAATTGAATTTTCAGTTTCTGCAACAAATCGAAAGCAGCGTCCCAACGAAATTCATGGAGTAGATTATTACTTTATGGAAACGGAAGATTTCACCAGTAAAATTGCACACGATGAATTTCTCGAATGGGAAGAAGTTTATCCAGGTACATTTTACGGAACGCTAAAAAACGAAATTGATCGAATTTGGAACCGCGGAAACCATGTTATTTTTGATGTGGATGTTGAAGGTGGGCTCAATATCAAACGTCACTTTGGGCAACAGGCCATGTTAGTTTTTGTTATGCCTCCTTCGTTGGATGTATTAAAAGAGCGATTATTTAACAGGGCCACAGAAACCGAAAAAAGCTTCCAAACACGTGTTAAGAAAGCCGAGCGTGAAATGGATTACGCCAAACATGCCGATAGAATTCTGGTTAACGATAAATTGGAAGTTTCTTTGCCAGAAGCTTTAGTGATGGCAAATGACTTCTTAAACCAAGCCTAAGTATGAAAATCGGGCTGTATTTCGGTTCGTATAATCCTGTCCACATTGGACATATTGCTATCGCAGGATATTTTGCGCAGTTCAGTGATTTAGATCAAGTTTGGCTTGTTGTATCACCTCATAATCCGCTCAAACAGAAACAAAGTCTTCTGAAAGATTATCACCGATTGGCGATGGTAAACGCGGCAATTGAAGATATTCCATACATCCGATCTTGCGATATTGAATTTTCCTTGTCCCAGCCTTCATTCACCATAAACACGCTCACTCATCTTTCCGAAAAATATCCTCAACATCAGTTCGCATTAATTCTTGGGGCAGATAATCTCGAAAGCTTCCACAAATGGAAAAACTATGAAGAAATTCTAAAGAATTATGCTTTGTATGTTTACCCAAGACTTGGATATTCACTGCCAGAACATTTGATTCAGGCCAATATTATAAGTATTGAAGCTCCTTTAATGGACATTTCTTCCACTATGATTCGCACAGCTGTTAAATCGAAAAAAGATGTACGGTGTTTTATGCCAGAAAAAGCATTTGAATACATGCATGAAATGCATTTTTACGAATAGTTTTTGCCCTTAATACCATTTAGAAACACTTGGCATAATTTCTCTTGAATCGTTGACAATTAGTCACCTATTCAAGAATTGAAATAAATTAAACACAATTCTTTCGCTTTTTTGTCAGGAACACTTCGAAGGAATAAAACTTGGGTTAAAAGCCCAAGGAAATTCCTTAATTTTGCACACTATTTTTTGAATATTAGAACCCATGATCAAATCGATCGCCAACCTGTTTGGAAAAATTGTCGGTAGTAAATCCGATCGCGACCTTGCTGAAATTCGTCCGCTAGTCGATAAAATAAATGTCATTTATCCAACACTTGCTGCTTTAAGCAACGATGCGTTGAGAAATAAGACGACCACTTTTCGGGCCGATATTCAGTCAGCCATTCAAGCCGAACGTGATGAAATTGCTGCATTAAATGCACGAGCTGAAACGGAAACGGAAATGGATTTTTCTGAAAAGGAAATGCTTTTCGATTCGATCGATAAAATCAAGAAAAAGATCCACGAAAAAATCGAGGTTAAATTACTCGAAATTTTACCTGAAGCGTTTGCCGTAATGCGCGAAACAGCTCGTCGATTTACTACGAATCCAACACTCGAAGTTACAGCGACACAATTAGATCGCGATTTCTCTATTAAGAAAGACTATGTTTCTATAAACGGAGACAAAGCCGTTTATATGAACAATTGGCCAGCAGCCGGAAATCGAGTTATTTGGGACATGGTTCATTACGACGTGCAGCTCATTGGTGGTATCATGTTGCATAAAGGGAAGATTGCGGAGATGGCCACTGGAGAAGGAAAAACACTCGTGGCAACGTTACCTGTTTATCTCAACGCGCTTTCGGGCGAAGGAGTACATCTTGTTACGGTGAACGATTACCTTGCTCGACGGGACTCCGAATGGATGGGAACGCTCTACGAATTCCATGGTTTACGTGTTGATTGTATCGATAAACACCAACCCAATTCAGCTGAAAGACGTGCTGCTTACGCATCCGAAATTACTTTTGGTACCAACAATGAATTTGGTTTCGATTACCTGCGCGATAACATGGCACGCAGCCCAGAAGAATTGGTTCAACGTGGACATAATTTCGCAATCGTGGATGAGGTCGATTCGGTCTTGGTTGATGATGCGCGAACTCCACTCATCATTTCTGGTCCAACTCCTAAAGGCGATAACCAAGAGTTCTTTGCATTAAAACCTCGTATCGAAAAGTTGGTTACAGCTCAGCGTAATTTCATTAACTCTGCTTTGGCTGAAGCAAAGAAACATTTTGGTCAAGATGATAAAGTTGCGGGAATGGCAATATTGCGCGCCCACCGTGGTTTGCCAAAGAACAAAGCACTCATTAAATATTTGAGCGAATCGGGTGTGAAAACGCTCTTGCAGAAAACGGAAAATTTCTACATGCAGGATCAAAGCCGTGAAATGCATAAGGTGGATGCGGAACTCTTCTTCGTAATAGATGAGAAAAACAACTCCATCGAACTTACAGAAAAGGGAATTGAATTAATTACAGGAGTGAGTGAAGATGCTAATTTCTTTGTGCTTCCAGATGTAGGTTCACAGATTGCTCAAATTGAGAAATCGAAAGATGCAGATGAAGTTAAAATTGATCAAAAAGACCAATTACTTCGCGATTTTGCAATTAAGTCAGAACGAATTCACACCATCAATCAGTTGTTAAAGGCATACACATTATTCGAAACCGATGTTGAATATGTGGTGATGGATGGTAAAGTGAAAATTGTTGATGAGCAAACCGGTCGTATTTTAGATGGTCGAAGATACAGCGATGGCTTGCATCAAGCCATTGAAGCCAAAGAAAATGTTACCATCGAAGCAGCTACTCAAACGTATGCTACTGTTACGCTTCAGAATTATTTCCGCATGTACAATAAACTTTGCGGGATGACAGGTACAGCCGAAACAGAAGCGGGCGAACTTTGGGATATCTACAAATTAGATGTTGCTGTTATTCCAACAAACAGAGCAATATCAAGAAAAGATCGCGAAGATTTGGTATACAAAACGAAGCGTGAAAAATACAATGCGGTAACCGATGTAATCATTGAAGAAACGGCAAAAGGACGTCCGGTTTTAGTGGGTACAACTTCTGTTGAGATTTCCGAGTTGTTAAGTCGCATGCTCAAATTAAAAGGCATCAAACACAATGTATTGAATGCCAAAATGCACCAGCGTGAAGCAGAAATTGTTGCAGAAGCAGGTCAAGCATCAACCGTTACCATTGCCACCAACATGGCCGGTCGTGGTACCGATATTAAGCTTGGAGCAGGAGTAAAAGATGCAGGAGGTTTGGCCATTATTGGTACAGAACGCCACGAAAGTCGTCGTGTCGATCGTCAGTTAAGAGGTCGTGCTGGTCGTCAGGGAGATCCAGGTTCATCCCAGTTTTTTGTTTCGCTTGAGGACGATTTGATGCGTTTGTTTGGATCCGATCGAATTGCCAAAATCATGGATCGTCTAGGAATGAAAGAAGGGGAAGTGATCCAGAGTGGTATGATTACCAGTTCAATTGAACGTGCTCAAAAGAAAGTAGAAGAGAACAATTTCGGGATTCGTAAACGTTTGCTCGAGTACGACGATGTAATGAATTCACAACGCGAGGTCGTTTATCGCCGTCGTCGCAATGCTTTATACGGTGATCGTTTGGCTGTTGATATTGCTAATATGGTTTTTGATGCTTGCGAAAGTATCATTGAATTGCATCAGGATTTACGCGATTTTGAAGGTTTTAGATTGGAAGTTATTCGTGTTTTTTCAATGGATACAGCCATTACACAAGAGGTTTTCTTCAAAGAGAAAGTCGAAGACCTAACCGATAGCTTATACCATGAAGTAATGAGCTTTTACCGTCGCAAGTCGGAGCATATTGCCCAAATGGCTTTGCCTGTAATTACTCAGGTTTACGAAGGACAAGGGCATCAATACGAAAATATTTTGATTCCTATAACAGACGGAATTAAGACCATTCAGGTTCTTGTAAATCTTAAAAAAGCAGTCGATTCTAAAGGCCGTGAAGTGGTTCTTGCATTAGAGAAAATGATCACGCTTGCTATGATTGATGATTCTTGGAAAGAGCATTTACGTGAAATGGACGAGTTGAAGCAATCGGTTCAAAATGCGGTTTATGAGCAGAAAGATCCCTTGTTGATTTACAAGTTGGAGTCGTTTAATTTATTTAAACAAATGTTGGGTGATGTTGGGAAAGAAATTACACAGTTTCTCATGAAAGGAAATTTGCCAACCCAAAACCAAGATCAACCACAAGCCACAATTGCACCTAAAGCGGCTCCTATTGTTGCACCAAGACCAGCACCACAGTTGCAAACAAGTAGGAGAGAAATAAGCGAAATGATAAATACCAATGCGGAAGCTCAGCGCTCCGTTCCTGTAAAAGCCGAGCCTAAAGTTGGTAGAAATGATACTTGCCCATGCGGAAGTGGAAAGAAGTATAAGAACTGTCACGGACAAGGAACTGATCAATAATTATGACCGTTGCAGAACTCCAAAAAACAGTTGATGATTGGATCAAGGAGCACGGCGTAAGGTATTTTAACGAGCTAACGAACACCGCCATTTTGATGGAGGAAGTGGGTGAGCTCGCGAGAATTATGTCTCGCAAGTATGGTGAACAATCGTTTAAAGCGGGAGAAGACGCATCTTCGCTTGCCGATGAAATGGCTGATGTGTTATTCGTATTAACGTGTATGGCCAATCAAACCGGTGTAGATTTAACCGATGCGTTAAAGAAGAACCTGGAGAAAAAGACGAAACGCGATAAAGACCGGCATCATTCGAACAAGAAAATATCGGGTTAAGATTATTATCAAATTGGAGCAGCAATGCAAGCAACACGAATATCTGTAGCGCCTGCTTTGAATAAATTAACCGCGCAGGATTCAAGCGTTGCGCCAGTTGTAATTACATCGTCAATAAGCAGAATTCGCTTGTTTCGAACCAAATCACTGTTAGGCACAGCGAAAATACTATCCACATTTTCCCATCGTTCAAAACGTGAACGTCGAGTTTGAGTCCCGGTGTTTAAGTTCCTAACAAGAACATCTTCATTCATTCTGGCGGGCAAAGTTTCTTGCAATCCTTCACCAAAAACACCACTTTGGTTATAGCCTCGTATCGATAATTTTTTGGGATGAAGTGGAACGGGAATAATCAAATCGGCTTCATAAAAGGAAGGTGAATTGACCAGTTCTCGTCCATATAAACGTCCAATTTCACGCCCAATTTCTGGGGCATTATTGTATTTTAGTTCGTGTAGAAGCTTCTGAACTCCTCCTTCTTTGCGAAATATAAAGCAGGCCGCTGCTGATTTTAACGGAACTCGGCCCCAGAAAACTCGTTCAAGAGGATTTCCTGGTTTGAGATGAAACTCGGTTCGTGGTAGTATATTTTTGCATCTGAAGCAAATGATTTGCTCATTTTTAAATAATGCAGAACTGCACGCAGGGCATAAACGAGGGAAGAATAAATGAAGTAATTCGCTAAACATTATAATATGGTATATAATTAATAAGATATGTTCAAATTTATTTAAAAACATTTTCCTACGGACCATTCATCCTCTGAAAAAAAAAATATATTTGTTTGAATTCAAA
>JBBALS010000118.1:0-5854 GCA_040402915.1 Flavobacteriales bacterium | reverse complement strand
TGAATATGCTTTCCAATACGCACATTTCCAATTTCGGGAAGGCCTAAATTTTTCATGCTTCCGGTAACTGCTTTTCCTTGAGGGTCGAGGAGGGCTTTGTGAGGCATTACGTCTATTTCAGCAATAAATTTCATATAGAATTCGTTTATATAGGATTAATATTTTAGTAGATTACTCTGGATTTTTCGTGGATTTATTTGTGCGAAGTTCGAAGTTTTTTCCAAGATAAACTCGCCTTACAGTTTCATCGTTTGCAAGTTCTTCGGCAGTTCCCGATTTGAGAATCTTTCCTTCGTAAAGCAGATAAGCCCGATCTGTAATAGTAAGGGTCTCGTGCACGTTGTGATCGGTAATGAGAATGCCAATGTTCTTTTCTTTAAGTTTGGCCACGATGCTTTGAATGTCTTCAACCGCAATCGGGTCAACGCCGGCAAATGGTTCATCGAGTAGAATGAATTTTGGATTGGAAGCAAGGGCTCGGGCAATTTCGGTTCTACGACGTTCTCCTCCCGAAAGCAAATCACCTCGGTTTGTACGGATTTTTTGTAAACTAAATTCATCCAATAAGGACTCCAATTTTTCTTTTTGCTCGGTCTTAGAAAGGTCGGTCATTTCCAAAACGGCTTTTATATTGTCTTCCACACTCAATTTGCGAAACACCGATGCTTCTTGCGCCAAATAACCAATTCCCAATTGTGCTCTTCGGTACATTGGTAATTTTGTGATGTTTAAATCATCCAAAAAAACATTGCCTTCATTTGGTCGTATGAGTCCAACGGTCATGTAAAAAGTGGTAGTCTTACCAGCGCCATTAGGGCCAAGTAAACCAACAATTTCGCCTTGATTTACTTCAACGGAAACATCGTTAACAACGGGCTTTTTTTTATAACGTTTTACGAGGTTTTTGGTATATAATTTCATAGGTCAGAATCTGAATGAAAGGGAAACACGAACTCCAAAAGGCTTGGTATTAGGCCTTTCGAGGTGAGTCATTCTCCAAAGGGCATCCACACGAATAATTTTAAAAATATTTTCAACGGCTAATCCACTTTCCAAATAAGGACGATGAATTTGTGGATCAATTCCACCTGGATAAACCAATTGATTTAGATTTTCAGGTCGCATATCACCAACCACCGATTTTAAAGTAAGCACTTCGCGCCATTTTAGTTTTCGAAGCAAAGGTATCTTATTCAGAAAGAAACCTTCAAAATGATGATCAACAAAAAGATACGCATAACGATCGCTGGCAAATTCGAAGATATTCATCATGTTAAAAGCCATTTGGTCGAGTGCATAAGTCTGAGAACCTTGATGTAGTTCAAGAAAGAAGTAAGGTGCTGTGCCCCATATTTTCCCTAAATCGATCACATAATCGGTATATCCAATTGGGTTAATTCGGAAACGATCGCTTATTCGGAAACGTGCTTTGGTATAACTGTATTGCGAACCAAGTACGTTTGGTATTCCTATACCTAAATCGAATTGAATAACTGGGTAGCTCGAGCCAATGCTAGACCGATCAAATTCACCTGAAATAAATTTTTCGCCCCAAGCAAAACGGGTTTGCAAATTAATTTCGGAAGTCGTTACTTTTTGAATAGATTCTGTTTTTCCATCGGAAAGTGGCCGTTCAAATGTAAAATCGCCTAAGGGAACTAATCTTCTATTGAAAAGAATCAATTTATTGCTTAATCCTGGAAACCAATCGTATTCCATCATGGCCATGGCTTCTTCCACATTGGTAACATTCTTCAATGCCGATCGGCGAAGAATGGATGTCATAATATTATCGAGAGAGAGCGAGTTGGCACTTAAGCTCAATTGCTCCAAATCCGATTTATAGGCAAGGGTGAGGAGGCGCCTTTTGGATTTGTCTTTATTTACAAAAAAACGAAGACCGGTTCTTACCTTGAACCGCTCGTCTTGTAAACCGTAAGCAAGTGATCCGCGAAGCTCAATTCGTTTACTGAAATCGTTTGAGGTTACTCCTCCAAACTTTAATCGCGTACCTTCAATATCGTTCCAACTTACAAAAGTGAAGTACTTCCCAATTTCCAACCATTTTGAATGGAGATAACCCGTTGCAATCATCTGCCCGAAGTATCTCAAATTTATAAGTCGAGGCACCTGTTTCAGTGAATCGACCATCGAGTAAATATTGCGTTCTTTTTGGGAGAGTGAATCGGGTCGGATATTATTCCAGTATGTATCACTGTGCAGTTCGGCGCTATCAGAAACAACGATGTCTTGCCCTGTTTTAAATAATGAATCAGGAAGTGTTTTATTTATTCTGAAATTTTGGTAACGCGTAGTTTTCCTACCAAAAAATCCCTTGCCATTGGCTTTTTCGAATGGAGCAAAATCACCAACAGATTTTTCGAAGGTTAACATCCATTGTTTCCCATCAACGCGCTCATATTCTTGAAATACATCAAACTGTTTAATATAATTGATGTTGGCATTGTCGTTAAATCGAATATTTACTTGTTTAACAGCAAATGTGGAGTCGTGAATAAATAAATTGCCAGTAAAAGTAAGGTCTTGCTTTCGTTTGGGAAGAAAGAGTAATTTATAGCAACGTTCATTTCCAATGTAAACACTATCGACCAGATAATATTTGTAATAGCGAAGAAAATTATCGGTTACCGGACTCACAAAACTTTTGTTGAATATCAAAAGAAAATTCTCGTAGATATTTACGTTTTGGTACATATCCCCTAAAAACTGCGAAACACTGGCATTTTTTATCCCAGATATCTGACTTGCTTTTATTTCCTCTTTTTTCCGAGATGGCTCTTTGCTGTATGTAACTTCGGTAAATGTTTCGGTGAATGCTATTGGCAAGTAGGGTTTCCCGTCTTCGGTTGTGTCGGCGTAATTGAACACAAAGTCAAATGGTTTAAAAAGCTTCCGTTTGGTAAAATCTTCTTTAAAGTTGTTTAAGTCGAACTGGATTTTATTGTAAACCTCAAATTGATACGTTTTAACGTTATCTGGATTGTTGTCCTTTTTGTGAGCAACCACTTCGCGCATAATTTGGTGCGCCGGATTTTCACCTGGACGAATAACAACTTCTTTCAGGGTATAATTATCGGGCTGTAATTCGATGTTTAGCTCGGTTGTTTTAAAACGCGAAATACCAATTTTCTTGCTTTTATACCCCATAAAGCTAACAAGCAGGGTGTCTGCAGCGCGTTGAGCGGATAAGTCGTAAAAGCCATTTATATCGCTTGATGTGCCAATGGTAGTCCCTTTAAAAACAAGGTTAACAAAAGGCATTGTTTCTTTTGAAGTCGCGTCTTTGATGGTTCCTTTAACTCGCGTAATTTGTCCTTGAAGCAAACCGCCAATTGAGAAAAATAAAAGAAATCCTTGTTTTTTAAGGAGCCGCAAAGCAATGATGAGATTGAAATAAATGAAGCAATGAAAACAAAAATAGCTTAATCACAAGCAAACAACACACGCGCAAATTAAAAATTATCAATTGCTGTTCAGAAATAAAAAAACCCCGAAAAACGGGGTTTAAATAAGGTGCGTGATAGAAAAGTTTAATGCTTCTTCTCAGGGTTTTTGTACATCTGTACAATCCAATAACCAGTGAAGTAGGTCATCAATCCAATAAAAATTAGATTGGTTGCATTGCCAATAGTGGGCATGAATTTGAACGTGAATTCGAAAAAGTCTTTTAGTGCGTAAGCCAGCGTATCCATGATTATGATAAATTTGTTGCGAAAATAATAATTTTCCGGACTCCAATCCCATTTAATACGTGTTTATAAATTTTTTTAGATCTGCGCATTTCATAAATCTTATCATGTTGCCATTAGTACTCATGGTGATGTGGGTATTTATATTGCCTAAACCGGAAATTATTAATACCGAAAATGCCTTTCCTCTTTTTCTTTATGTTTTTCAAATTGTAAGACAAAGCCGTGTTGCTCTGATTGTAATTTCTTTGTTGTTTGTTGTTTTGCAAGCATTTTTCCTTACCAATGTTATCAATAAGCAAGGTGTATTGCGCGAAACGTCTCATTTGCCAGCATTACTTTATGTTGTTCTAATGAGTTGTTTTCCTGAACAACTAAGTTTCAATCCACTGTTGTTTGCCAACTTTTTCATTATCGTTTTTCTCAATTCAATTTTCAATTTTTACCGTTCCGACACAGCTGTTTTTGAAGTATTTAATGCAGGCGTTTTTATCGGTCTGGCTTCTTTGTTTTACTGGCCTTGCCTATTTTTATTCCCACTAACCATGGCATCCTTGTTTGTATTGCGCCCCTTTAACATGCGCGAGTGGGCGGTTAGCTTTTTAGGTGTTTTATTGCCTTTTGTTTTTTTTGGAGCGGTGTTGTTTTGGCTCGATATGTTGAGTGTTAACAGTATCAAATCCATATTAGAACCTTTATACCGAGTTCAATTTAGCACCTCTTACAATGGAACATATATTATATTAACTGCGATTCTTGCGATTATTCTTATTGCATCACTTTGGCGTTTTTCCCGCGATTTGAATAATTTTGCAAAGCTTAGAGCAAGAAAATTCCTGGCCATCATTGTTTGGTTTTTTCTTTTTGCCGCGCTTAGTTATTTAGTTGCCTCAAAAAATTCGATGATTGGACTGTCATTCTTAGCTATTCCATTATCGGTTATTATCTCCAATTATTTTCTCTCACTAAAGAACCAATTGCTTGCAGAATTGGTTTTTCTGTTGTTGCTTGCCGCCGTTATTTACAATCAAGTTCTATATTTTCTTCAGTTCAGTAATTTATAATTCAGCTTATGTCGTCTAAAATTAAAGTAGGAGTTGTCGTATTTCCGGGATCTAATTGCGATCAAGATATGGTTGATGCATTGAGTCAATACGAGAATGTTATGGTTCAGAAACTTTGGCATAAATCGCAAGATTTACAAGGTTCTCAATTGGTAATACTTCCTGGCGGATTCTCCTATGGTGATTATTTACGTTCGGGTGCAATTGCGCGTTTTTCTCCAATTATGAACGAGGTAATTTCTTTTGCTGGAAATGGCGGTTATGTTTTTGGAGTGTGCAATGGATTCCAAATTTTATGTGAGTCATTGCTTTTACCTGGGGCTTTGCTTCACAATACATCGCATCGTTTTATTTGTAAGAATGTGCATGTTATTCCAGGAAGTTCGTCGAATGCAATTACACAATCTCTCAATCCTACTGAGGCCTTAAAGATTCCAATTGCCCATGGTGAAGGGCGTTATACTACAGACAGCGATCAATTAAAACGTCTTCAAGACCACGAACAAATTATTTTTCGGTATTGTAATGAAGATGGTCGGATGGGAGATGAATTTAATCCGAATGGTTCAATGAATGATATTGCGGGTGTGTGCAATGACAAGAAGAATGTGTTTGGTATGATGCCTCATCCCGAAAGAGCATCCGATTCGCTTCTGGGAAATACCGACGGAAAAATCATCATAAAAGGATTTATGCAGTCGGTTTTTGGCGAAGTTTTAGAAATTGAAAATCAGAATGTTTCAATATAATCAAGGTCTTTCCCGAAGGTGTCTTTCAATTGCATCATGGAATACATTGCCAATGCAATGCAAATTAATCCTACAATTACGGCACTTCCAATAACACCAACCTGCTTTTCAAAAAAGTGAATGGATGCGGAAATGGGAATAACTGCTCCACGAACAAAATTCGGAGCTGTTGATGCAACTGTGCTGCGGATATTTGTCCCAAATTGTTCTGCTGCGATTGTTACAAATAAAGCCCAGTATCCAGCTCCAACACCTACTAAGAAGCAAATAAAGTAAAAGTAGGTTGCCGAATGTCCAACTGCCCCAAAAAGGTAAACGAACAACATACAGG
>JBBALS010000117.1:0-5861 GCA_040402915.1 Flavobacteriales bacterium | reverse complement strand
GCCTCCGCAAATGGTTACAGCAATTCAGGATAAGGTAAATGCAGAGCAATCGGTTTTGCAAATGGAGTTTGTAATCGAAAAACAGAAGAAAGAAGCACAGCGAATTTTAATTGAAGCCCAAGCAACCAAAGAAGCTCAGGATATAATCAATTCATCATTAACTGATAAATTGCTGCAATACAATCAAATTCAAATGTTGAAGAGTTTATCCACATCTCCCAACAGTAAAATAATAATTACTGACGGGAAGCAACCTATGTTAATGAATACAGATTCTCCAACGAAATAAATCATCCAATTTTTAAACTCGTCATCGTTAAGGAGCCCATCACAGGTTCATCATTAAAAAATTCGATGGAGTCGAGTTCCTTTGCTAAAGCGGTTGCGTATAACAAAGGCAAATAATGTTCGCTTGATGGAACAGCTAGCATGGCGGAAGAAGTCAAGGATTTATATTCGCTCAATAAACTGAAGTCGCGATTTACAATGGTCGATTTTACCTTGTTGTTAAATTCGATGGCCCTTCTTCATGCTTTGCCCATTGTTTTTTGGCATCTTTGCAAATCATTCGCATTAGATATGGCAAGGGTACTCTCGGTTGATTTTGGAACAAAGCGCATTGGAATAGCCGTTACGGATCCATTGCAAATGATTGCCAATCCATTAAAAACACTTACAAATGATGAGGCATTGCCATTCATTAAAAGTTATGTCCAAAAAGAAAACGTTGAAACTATTGTAATTGGCGAACCTAAACATTTGGATGGAACGGGCAGCGGTCCTCAAGAATCCTTAATGAATTTTGTGCGAGCTGTTGAAAAGGCATTTCCAACAATTAAAGTGGTTCGTGTGGATGAGCGATTTACAAGTAAGTTGGCTTTCAATGCTTTAATTGAAGGCGGAGCTAGCAAGAAACAACGTCAAGACAAATCACTATTGGATACCATGAGTGCGGTAATAATTTTACAAAGTTATTTGGAACAAAAAGCATTCGGAAATGTGTAATTTTGCAACATGATTTTACCCATTGTAGCCTACGGAACGCCCGTATTAAAACAAAAAGCAGCCTTTATTGATGCCGAACATCCTGGTTTAAAAGAACTTATTGCCAATATGTTCGAAACAATGTATTACGCTCCAGGTGTTGGATTAGCAGCTCCTCAAGTGGCACATTCAATCCGACTATTTATCATTGATGTTTCTCCTTTTGCAGACGATTATCCTGAACTTGCAGGTATTAAAAAGACCTTTATCAATGCAGAAATTATTGAAGAGTCTGGTGTTGAATGGAAATTCAATGAAGGGTGTTTGAGTATTCCTTCCATTCGCGAAGACATCGAAAGAAAGCCAGTTATCCGAATGAAATATCAAGATGAAAACTTTGATTATTTTGAAGAAACATTTGAAGGGATTTTGGCTCGTGTTATTCAACATGAATACGATCATATTGAAGGAATGCTTTTTACAGATCGATTAAGTCAGTTAAGGCGCACATTGTTGCGAGGAAAACTGCAAGACATTTCAAAAGGGAAAGTGAAAATTGACTATAAAATGAAATTTCCACAAATAAGAAGAAAATAGTATTTAGATTTCCTATTTTTACTTCACTATAAAATTGTAATTCGAACTATTGCTCATGAAATTAGCCCACTTAGTACCCAGTTTTTTATTTTTCGGATTCATACTTTTAACATCATGCTCTGATGCTAGAAAGGAAAAGCTAGACAAGATAACTTCACTCGAAACAAAACTAAAGCAAGATTCATTAAAAGTACGCGATGAAGTTGCTGCTTACAATCTTCAACTTGCTTATACCGATTTTGCAGCAAGTTTTCCTAAGGATACCTTGGCGCCAGCTTATTTATTTAAAGCAGCCAATTTGAGTATGAGTATGAATTGGGGAAAATCATCGGTTGAAATTATCAATAAATTCACTGAAGCATATCCTGACGATAAGCGCATTCCAGAAGCCTTGTTTTACAAAGCATTTGTTTACGACAATCAATTAAATGATGACGCTAAAGCAGGCGAATGCTACCGAAATTTCATAAAACGTTTCCCAAATCACGCATTTGCCTCAAGTGCTGAAGCATCCATCAAAAATTTAGGTAAAACCGACGAAGAACTGATTCGTGAATTTGAACGAATGAATGCAGATACAACCAAACCGGCAATTCAATAAATTATTACAAGGGATATCGAGCTATAGAACCTTCCGAATGATTGGAAAATAATCCAGATTTGTATTTAAAATAACCAGTCATGGCAATCATTGCTGCGTTGTCGGTGCAAAATTCAAATGCTGGAATATGCGTTTGATACCCTTTATCACGCAAATCAATAAAGGCATTTCTTAAACCACTATTTGCTGATACTCCTCCAGCAAGCGCCAGGTTTTTTATACCCGTTGCATCAGAAGCTAGCAATAGTTTGCGCATTAAAATTTTCACCAAGGTATATTGCAAAGAGGCACATAAATCGAACGTATTCTTTTCGATAAACGAGGCATCCATTTTCATTTCATCGCGTATCAAATATAAAAATGACGTTTTAATACCACTGAAACTGAAATCAAATCCATCGGCCTTGGGTTCTGGAAAAACAAAACGACGAGGATTTCCTGTTTGTGCAAGTTTATCAACCAAAGGTCCACCTGGATATGCTAAACCTAATATTTTAGCCGCTTTATCGAAGGCCTCTCCGGCAGCATCATCGCGGGTTTCGCCCAAAACATGCATCGTCAAATGATCATCAACGCGAACAATTTGTGTATGTCCACCCGAAACCGTTAAGCATAGAAAAGGGAATTGGGGAATTGGGGCATCCGTTCGAATAAAATGAGCCAAAATATGTGCTTGCATGTGATTCACTTCGATGAGTGGAATGTTTAATCCACTGGCCAAACCTTTTGCAAATGAGCCACCTACAAGCAAACTTCCTAATAATCCGGGGCCTCGCGTATAAGCAATGGCATGTAACTGATGTTTGCTTATTTTTGCAAGTCGAAGCGCTTCATCCACAACTGGAACGATGTGCTGCTGATGTGCTCTGGACGCCAACTCCGGAACTACGCCTCCCCAATTGCGGTGTACTTCTTGTCCAGCTACTACATTGGCAAGCATTTTGTCATCAACCAAAACAGATGCAGCTGTATCGTCGCACGAAGATTCAATTCCTAAAATATATACAGCTTGATCGCTCATCTAAATTCAATTACTTATTAAACTACTGCGCAAAATAACGGGAATTTTTTTGCTCACTGTGATGCTTTTGCTCTCAGGATGTTTGGTCTTGTTCCAAAGTGGACGATTTCAAACCTGGTTGGCAAAAGAAGTGGCTTCTCGTATTAGCTTGGCAATTGGGGCAAAGGTAGATATTCGAGCAGTTAAAATCCGTTTTTTTGATCGGGCTGTTCTAGAAGGGTTTTATGTGGAAGATCTTCACAAAGACACCTTGCTTTACGTCGATTTTATTGAGGCCAATTTTGATGAAGTGTATTTGGGCTTTTCGCATTTCGATTTTGATCATGTGACTCTTCGGAATGGCCAATTCAATGTGCGTCAATTTGATGGAGAAGATGATTTAAACATTCAGTTCATTTTGGATGCGATTAATGGTCCGCCCGATACAATCAAAAAAGTAAAGTCGAAACCACCCGAGTTATTCTTCTGGGATGTTGATATTGAAAATGTCGCTTTTACATACGAATTCCGCGATACCATTCCGGATACTGGGTTTGGAATGAATTACGATCATATTCGAATTCGAAATATTAATGCAAACCTCAAGAATTTTTTAATCGTTGATGATTCTTTAACAGGCAAAATAAAGCACATGGAATTGACGGAAGCGAGTGGCTTTCATGTGAAAGATTTTCGTTCCGATTTTACGATTGCCTATACCATGATGGATTTTTCGAATCTGCATGTCCAAACTCCATTAAGTTCTCTCGATGGTAAAGTGCATTTCGAATACGATGAATATGACGACTTAAGTGATTTTATTGAGAAGGTTCAAATGCGAGGTAAGATCCGTAAGTCTTCTATAAACTTGGATGAAATTGCTGTTTTTGCTCCAGAGTTGAGAGGTTTGCATCAGCAAATTGCTTATTCTGGTGGTTTTAAGGGGACAATCAATCATCTCACAGGATTTAATACCATGCTCAGTTTTGGAAAGGAAAGTCATTTTATTGGAAGCTTTAAAATGGATGGTTTGCCCGATACCGAAAAAATGGAATTCGATTATAATATAGTTGAAATGCAGACCAGTAGAGCTGATTTACAAACTCTTGAAATGTATCCTTTTTATAAAAATACAAAAATCGAGGTTCCTGAAATGCTTGAAAAAGCGGGCGTTGTGACCTATCGCGGTGCTTTGTCTGGAACATTGGATGATGTGGTTGTACTTGGAAAAGTTTCAAGCGATTTGGGAGAGCTCGATTCCGATTTGCATCTGTGGTTCCGCGATGATATTCAACAGTATGCTTACGAAGGAAAATTCGGAACAGCCAATTTCATGTTGGGCGATTTGCTTGGATTGAAACCCCGGATTGGAAATTTATCTTTTACTACAGAAATAAAAGGACAGGGTTTTAATGAAAATCAACTTAAAGCATCCATCACTGGAAATTTGCCATTTATTGAATTGAATGGATATTCATATTCGAATATTACATTGAATGGGCTCGTAAACGGAAAAACGTATGATGGGAAATTATCCATAAATGATCCAAATGTTTTATTGGATTTTTCGGGATTAATTGATTTAACGAAGGAGCAGCCAGTATTCGATTTCCAAGCAGATGTCGACCGCATCAATATTACTGCGCTCAAACTCATCAAACGTGATTCAGCACTCGTAGTTTCGACACAAATCACTAGCAATTTTACCGGTAAATCTATTGATCAATTGGAGGGACAAATAGAACTTGCCGAAAGCTCTGTTCAATATGGTTCTCAAAAATTTCTGGTAGACGATATTTTACTTGAGGCGAATGGTGAGCCAGACGCCAAATCAATTCATGTATATTCCGATATTTTGGATGCTTCTGTGAAAGGCAGCTTCCGTATGGCAAGTTTGCCCGATGCAATTTCGAATGTGTTAAATAGTTTTCTTCCAAGTTATACAGCCATTCACATTAATCCTAATCAACCATTTAATCAAAACTTTAGATATGATTTAACGATAAAAGATTTACGATTGCCTTCTGAACTCTTTTTTCCAGATATTGAAATTGGAAAAGGGACTAAACTTTCAGGCGATTTTCAGTCGAAAGGCAATCAATTGCACATGGAAATTACTTCACCAGAAATAAACATTTCGGGTGTTCGGTTTGAAGATATAAAATCGCAAGCTGATGCTAAGAATAATCGATTGAAATTTGATGTTTCCTCCCAAAAAATGTTTGTTACGGATAGTATTCAGGTTAATTTTATTAGTATTAGTTCGGATGCTGTAACAGATAGTTTAGGTTTGATGATTAATTGGGCATCCAGAAAAAGCTTAGATGCTGCCGATGCTCAAATCAACGCAAATGCCCTTTTCGAAGGTTCGAAAATTAACATGCATATACTGCCGTCACTCATTCTCATAGAGGATACTTTATGGCAAGTAAATGCAGAGAATTCGATATCTATTGACAGTGGATTAGTAGATTTTAATAATCTTTCGTTCACCCATCAAAATGAATTTATCCGTATTGATGGAAAAGTAAGTGACCGTGATTCGGATGAACTCGATGTGATTTTAGACAATTTTCAATTGCGGAATTTAAATCCATTTATTGCTGAATCGGATATTAAATTAGAAGGCTCCACGCGGGGAATCATATCCTTATCAGATTTGATGGGAAAGCCTTTTTT
>JBBALS010000116.1:0-5882 GCA_040402915.1 Flavobacteriales bacterium | reverse complement strand
CTCCAGCATCGGTAAAATCGCCATCCTGATTCCAGTCACCCCAAACAATAATTCTATCTGTTGTGAAATAATTTCCAATTTCAAAACTAACAGGAACAGTATTTCCTTGAATTGCAGTTGTGCTCAAAGCTGTAAAATCTGAGTATGCCGGTTCTGGTGTACATCCAGAAGCGTTAACAATAGAACCAATAGTAGCAGAATTGATATATTCTTGTCCAGCACCTGTACAATCCAACGGACCGAAAGTTCCAATATGCTCGGCAACACAATATATAACTTGAGAGGCGGTTGTAAACGAAAGAATATCACAGCCAACTGAGGAACCTGATGCATTGTTAGAAACTACAGTCCAATAGTACGTCGTAGATGTTGTCATTGAAGGTGGAGTCCATGAAGTTGCTGTTTGGTCGTTTGAAACTAGAACCATTGTAGTTGCTGAGTTACCGAAGTAAACATCATAACTAGTAGCACCTCCACCTGAAATCCAACTTAATGTTGTATTTGAAGATGAATTATCAATTGAAGCATCAGCTGGCTGAGGATTAACAGTACAATTCGGAGCAGATTCAGGATTGATACAATTAACAGTTGCAGCCCAACCTAAATATGTACCACTAATATCAGAAACAAATACAAACGTAAGTGAACCATCAGAAGATGTTGATTGAACAGTACCCGGTGAAGTAGTTCCTGAATAAGCGCCAATTAGATTGGCAGATGCAGAGTTACCATCATAAATATACAATGAATCATAACCGACCTCCGTTTCAAAAGCACTGAAATTAACTTCAATAACAAAACCTGGTGTTGCTGGATTAAGTGTTAACGTGTAGTTCTCATCATTTGAATAATCAGCAGTTGAATTTCCTGAATCGAAGAAATTAGCGTCACAAATAGTAAGAGAACCATTTTGCATTACAATGTTAGCAACCGCTTCCGTTGTGAAAGATGAAACGGTACAATTAGAAGCAGACAAGGTACCATTTGAAGGTATAACTTGCCAGAAGTAAGTTGTATTTAAAGCTAATGTACCCGGACTAAAAGATGTACCCGTTTGGTTATCCGAAACTAAAACTAAAGCATCAGCAGCAGTTCCGAAGTAAACATCATAATCAGTAACAACTCCACCACCGTTAGACCAAGATAAAGAAGGAGCCACAGTAACACCTGTCGAAGCATTAGCAGGTGAAAGATTTGAAGCGCATGAAGGGGTAACATTCGGATCAACACATGAAATACTTGCTTCCCAACCGAATTCAGTGAAACCTAGATCTGAAGTAAAGTTGAAAGTTAATGAACCATCAGCAGCAGTAGAGGTAACTACACCTGGTCCAATAAGACCAGTATAAGAACCAATTTGATTTGCAGCTAAAGAGTTACCATCGTATATGTTCAAGTAGTCATAATTTTCTTCAACATTGAAATTTGTAAAAGTTACTTGAAGAACAAATCCAGGAGTTGATGGTAAGATTGTAAGAGTTAAGTCTTCTGCTGATAAGTAATCATTAGCAGAACCACCTGTATCGAAGAAATTTCCAGAACACAATGTTAATGTACCATTCTGCATTAGAATTTCATCAACAGGAACAATATCAATTGTAGTAAAGCTATTAACTGAACAATTCGTAGCTTCTCCTCCAGCATTAATCGCAATAACTGACCAATAGTACGTTGTACCATTTAGCAAATTGCTAGGAGCATAAGTTGTCGCTGTTTGATTTACTGCTGTGTTGTTTAATGGATTAACATCTGTTCCAAAATAAACATCATAAGAAGTTGGTGTTGCACCTGTTCCTGCTGTCCATGATAACGAAGCGTTTAATGCTATGTCTATTGCAGCATCAGCTGGTGAATTTACCGTTACACAACTTGGAGCGACTACTGCCAAATCAACTGTTGTGAAGCTGTATGAAGAACAATTTATTGCTTCACCTCCAGCATTTCTTGCAATAACTGACCAATAATATGTTGTGCTGTTAAGCAAATTACTTGGAGAATAGGAAGTAGGAGTTTGATTTACGGCCGTATTATTTAATGGATTTGCATCCGTACCAAAATAAACATCGTAAGAATCAGCTGTTGCTCCTGAACCTGCTGCCCATGATAATATTACATCTAAAGCAACATTCGTTGAAGCATCAGCTGGAGCATCTAATGTTACACAACTAGGTGCTTCAATGGCTAAATCAACAGTTGTGAAACTATAAGTAGCACAGTTTGTTGACTCACCTGCAGTATTCATTGCAACAACTGACCAATAGTAAGTTGAATTGTTTATTAATCCAATCGGAGAATAAGAAGAAGCAACTTGGCTCTCAGAAACAAGTACCAAATTTAATGCGTCTGTTCCAAAATAAACATTGTATGAATCTGGTGTAGAACCGATACCAGCCGTCCAAGATAACGTAGCATCTAAAGCAATACCTACAGAAGCATCAGCAGGATTTGTTGAAGTTACACATGTAGGAGGAAGAATTACTTCTGCAGCTGTTGTAAAGCTATTTACCGCACAATTTGTAGAAGAACCACCTGCATTGTTTGCAGTTACTGACCAGAAGTAAGTAGTTGCATAATTCAACGTAGGTAAAAAAGATGTTCCCGGTTGATCATTCGCTACAATAACTAATGCATTAGCAGCAGTTCCGAAATAAATATCGTAAGAATCAGCTGCTGCTCCTGTTCCTGCTATCCATGATAAAGAAGCATCTAAAGCAACATCCGTTGAAGCATCAGCTGGTGAATCTAAAATCACACAACTTGGAGCATCTACTGCTAAATCAACTGTTGTGAAGCTGTATGAAGAACAATTAGTTGCTTCTCCTGCAGTGTTTATTGCAATTACTGACCAATAGTATGTTGTATTGTTTAGTAAATTGCTTGGAGAATAAGTAGTTGATGTTTGATTAACTGCTGTGTTATTTAATGGATTTACATCCGTTCCAAAATAAACATCGTAAGAATCAGGTGTTGAACCAGCTCCAGCTGTCCATGATAACGAAGCATCTATGGCAACACCTATTGCAGCATCTGAAGGTGAATTTACGGTTACACAACTTGGAGCTTCAAGTGGTAAATCAACTGTTGTGAAACTGTTAGAAGAACAATTTGTTGCTTCCCCCGCCGCATTCATTGCAATTACTGACCAGTAATAAGTTGTGTTGTTTAGCAAATTACTTGGTGAATATGAAGTTGCCGTTTGATTTACAGCTGTATTATTTAATGGATCTGCATCTGTACCAAAATAAACATCGTAAGAATCAGGTGTTGCTCCTGTACCTGCTGTCCAAGATAATATTGCATCTAATGCTACCCATACTGAAGCATCAGCTGGAGTATTTAATGTTACACAACTTGGTGCTTCTAATGCTAAATCAACTGTTGTGAAACTGCTAGAAGAACAATTTGTTGCTTCCCCTGCAGCATTCATTGCAATAACTGACCAATAGTAGGTTGTATTGTTTAACAAATTACTTGGTGAATAAGAAGTTGCTGTTTGATTTACGGCTGTGTTAATTAACGGATTTACATCCGTACCAAAATAAACATCGTAAGAATCAGCTGTTGCTCCTGTTCCTGCTGTCCATGATAATGTTGCATCTAAAGCAACATTCGTTGAAGCAGCAGCTGGAGTATTTAATGTTACACAAGTTGGAGTTAAAACCAATTCTGCGCATGAAACACTTGCATCCCAACCTGAAGAAGCAACTTGGAAATCAGAAGAAAATACGAAAGTTAAAGCTCCATCAGCAGATGTTGATGTAATTGAAACTGGTTGAGAAATAGATCCTGATAATGATTGAACTAATGAACCAGATGCATCAGCACCATTGTATACATTGAGCAAATCGAAATTAGACTCAGAATCAAAACTATTGAAAACAACATGAACTGCACTATTTGGTGTCGCTGGAAGTAATGTTAAAGTGTAAGACTCATCATTTGAGTAGTCTGCACTTGAATTTCCACTATCGAAGAATGCTGCATCACAAGTAGTGATGGTTCCGTTTTGCATCAAAATAACCTGACCTGGTGTTGCCGCAGTTGTAAAACTTAGAATTGGGCAATCAGTAGCTGCTCCATTTGAATTAATAGGAACTACATTATAGTAATATGTTGTAGAATTTAAAAGGGCTCCCGGATCAAATGTTGTTGCTGAAATGTCAGATGCAACAATAGATGGGCTAGCAGATGTTCCAAAATAAACATCATAACCAGTAGCACCAGAAACCGCATCCCACGAAATTTGACTAGTAACAGAAGCGCTTGTTGATGCATCTACTGGAGATAAATTACTAGCGCAAGTAGGAATCGATCCAAGTGGAACGCATGAAATTGATGCAGACCATCCATTAAAATTACCAACATCGTCAGATGAAAATAAGAAAGTTAAAGCACCAGTAGAATTAGTTGCTGTAATAATACCTGGTGAATTCGAACCTGAATAAATTCCTAGAATTGGTCCATATTCATCTACACCATCAACGATGGCAAGGAAATCGAAGGAATTATCCAATTCAAAAGATGAAAAATTAACCTGCACAGCTGAACCAATTGTTGCAGGATAAATTGTTAAAGTTGAATTTTCCGAGTTACTATAGTTTCCACTAACTCCTCCAGAATCAAAGAAATTACCACTACATGCAGTAACGGATCCGTTACCTTGAATAATAACAACTGATCCATCAGCAACTGTTGTGAAAGTTACTACAGGGCAACCCATTGCATCACCTAAATTATTTGCAGGTACAATTTTATACGAATAAGAAGTACTTGCAGCTAAATTACTTGGAGAATATGTTGTTGAAGTTTGATTGTCTGAAACAAGAACAAGTGAATTTGCATCAGCACCAATATAAACATCATACGTTGTTGGATTACCAGAACCTGCAGTCCAATTTAAATCTTGAATTAATTCAATGTTTGTTGAACCATCAACAATTCCATAAGCATCAGCACAAGCTGGTACTTCAGTAGCAGTTAGTTCAAAAGCAATTTCAAAATAACGAATCGTTCCAATATCACCAAACATATCATCGCAAGCTTTCAATTTCCACAATCCATTTGGATTTGTTCCTGCATTGAAATCAGCTAAATTCCCTTCAGGAATGTATGAACCTAGAAAAGGAGCAGTTCCCGAAGTGATTGATGATGGCGCGTTCATGATAAAACGAGAAACTTGAGTACAGCTTGATGAAGAGTAAACTCCATAATCTGAACCCGAACCACCATTATCAGAAGTCAATAAAACTTGTTGGCCACTAGGTGACTCTAAGTATAAATCTAAATCGGCAGCCATTGGATGTTCAATGATGATTGCTGCAGATGATAGTATATGAGTTGTTCCTAAACTTGTTAAACCAGAAACTGAAATAGAAGCACTCGTATAATTAGGGCAAGCGTTATCTTGAATAGAAGTAGATAATCCACAAGAAGTGCTAAATGTTAAACCAGCTGGTGGTCCTGGAGGATCAGATGGAAAAGAAACAATATAATCTTCAGTTTCACCAAAAGAAGATGCTAAGCAAGGGTCGACAGAACCTCCAGAAACAGGAACTGAAAATACCATACGAACACGCATGCGTGTATTACCAGAAAGAGGACTTGCAGGAGTAGTGAAGTTAATATTACCTGTTGCGTTCGCAATAATTCCAATTTGACCTAAACGCTCATCAACAGAAAATTCAAAATCTTGATTATAATCAATCCAAGCAGAAACTAATTCCGAATAGTTTGGATTGTTCTTGATTGCTAATGTGTAAGAAGTCGAAGGAGATAAACTAGTGCTTAAGTTTGTAAAGTCAGAATAAGCAGCGCCAGAAACAGAACCGGTATTTTGATTGTTAATAGAACCTAAACTAACACCATTGATAAAATCACCACTA
>JBBALS010000115.1:0-5924 GCA_040402915.1 Flavobacteriales bacterium | reverse complement strand
GTAATCCGTAATTGATAATCCGTAATTGATAATCCGTAATTGATAATCCGTAATTCGTAATCCGTAATTGATAATCCGTAATTGATAATTGTTAATTCGTAATTAAAAAACCACAATCATCTTTTTCCGTTCTAATACAGTTCTTGAAACTACTACATACATTCCACTCTCCAATCCCGTAATTTCAAGTGATTCGGAATTTTCAAGCTGGATTTTATTTATTACTTGCCCAAATTCGTTAACAATGGAATAGCTTTCTCCAAGCTGCCCTTTTAAAACAAAGGATCCTGAATTGGGATTGGGAAATAGTGTAAAATGTTTCTGGACTTTCGGTTCTATCAATGAATCATTTATTGATGTTGGAAAACAATCAACATAATTCAAAGTAAAGTCGTTGGATGTTACTGTGTTTGATGCCAAGGTTCCATTGCTCTTATTTTTCTGATATACTCGCACATAATCAATGTCGAATGAACTTGGAAAAACACTTGTATTATCGGGCACATCAGCCCAACCCGCAACAGCATGATTTAACAACAAGAAGAAGGGTTTTGTAAATTCATCCAATGTGCTATTGGCTGCAGAAATAACATGCTCATAGTATTGAACTCCATCCAAATAAATACGAATTCGGTTACTGTCCCATTCTGTCGAAAACGTATGATACAAGGCGGCATTGGAAATTAAATTACTTCCTTGTAAAGTATGTCCGCCATTATCCCAATGCACGGTTCCATAAAACTTATTTTCCGAATTGATATGTTCGATGATATCAATCTCTCCACATGCTGGCCATATTAACTCTTTGATATTGGCGCCCAACATCCAAAATGCAGGAAAAGAACCTCTGGTTTGGGGAACTTTCATTCGACCTTCTACCCTACCGTATTTGAAACTGAATTTATTTCGGGTAATTAAGCGTCCAGATGAATATGCATTTACACCTTCATTTTTGGCAATAAGGTGCAACTCACCATTGTTTACTTGAATATTCTCGGCGTTATTAGTATACGTTTGTAATTCTCCATTATTCGAATAAATATCAGGTATCCATTTGGTTGTATCGTAAGCCGAACCTGAAAACTCATCGGCCCAAACCATATTCCATTGTTCACTCAAACATTGTTCGTTCGAAATCATCGTACACGAAATAACCGATGCCTCCGCCAAATCTTGGGATTGAAAAACCGATGAATTATCTCCAACATTTTGTCCATTTACTACCCATTGATATTGCGGATTAAGTCCACCATTCGTGGTTATTGCATTAAATGAAAGTAAATCTCCATAACAAGGATCAATCGGTTTTTCAGGAGAATATTCGACACTTAAACCCGCATTTACAAGTGGTTTAACTTGAATAGGAATCTGGTTGGATGCATACGTGGATGTTGGATTGCAATAGTCTGCACCTGTCATAATACATGATACAATTTGTCCATCGCTTAGTACATTTGTTGAAAACACTTGACTATTTCCTCCCACATTGACATCATCAACTTGCCATTGAAAGGATGGAATGTTTGTTAGATTCGAAGTATTAGCAACGAAAACAGCTTCTGCACCAGAACAAATTGGATTTACGTTGGAAACTAATTTGATGGAAATGTTGGGATCGGGCAGCGGTATTTCTGGGGGACAAGTAATGGTGCATGCCCCCCAAACATACGCATTGAGAATAGTTGGTTCCGAAACATTAATAAATCGGTTTGTAAAACCCGAATTCGTTACTGTACAAATACTTCCCTGTGCCAGACTTTCAGAAATGGACCAATCATCGGCAGAGAATTTATACTCATAGAAACCCGGATTTAGAAAAATGGTTGTCGACCAAATATTATCTCCATCTGCATCCGAAAGTGCGTTGCAGTTGCCACACCAACTATTAAACGTACCGCTTAAATAAGGCGTTGTAAATGCAGGAACAGCATTCATATTTACCTGAAATGTAACAGGAAATGAGGTACAATTCGAACATTCTCCCCAACATACAATGGGCAAAACAACCGATCCCGTTACATTCAATGTGCGATTCGTGTATTGTCCAGTAGTATTGGTACAGGATGTTCCAGGCAACAATGTTTCTTGAATGCTCCATGCATCAGCCGAGAATTTATACTCGTAATTCCCGGCATTCAATGCGATAGTTGTTTCCCAAATTCCATCTCCATTAGCATCGGTCATTGGATTGCAGTTACCGCACCAATTGTTAAAGCTTGCGTTTACCTCTGCTTGTGAAAAACTGGGCGCGTTTTGCATATTGACTCGAAAGGTCACATTAAACGCTTTGCTTGCTATGGATGAAACAATTATAATAAGGAAGATAAAGTACTTAAGCATCTAAAAACAAATATTGTCAAATGTACTCTAACTAATCTGTGTTTCGGCAAACCTCCAAATCCATTCAATAAATTACGAATTATTACACAGCTTAAAGTAAATTTCATTGGGATACGTGTTTTGTTTAATTACATATAATAGCGTTGGGCAAAGCCATAACTTATGACCATTACTTTTCAAAATGTAATTTGCACCGCTCTCAACAACCGGGTGATTGTATCGTCTTAGCGTTTCCAAATCAAATCCATCTGATTCTTTTTCAATACACTCAAATCCCTCTTCTTCTTGAAGTGAAATCGTTATGGTTATGGTTTGGTCTCCATCACGTATAACTGGATTTTCCGTTTGACTTAATAATGCATCAAGGAGTGTATCTGCTCCCGCAACCATAAGTAAATTGCCTTTCGATCCGAAGCCCAATTCAATATAATCGGGCTGAACTACATACCATAATCCGTCAATTTCTTTCGTAAAAGAAACGTCTTTTTGCATTGTTTGAATTGTTTGTTTTGATGTTTCCATGTTTTTTGTTTTTTATTTGTTTTCAAAATTTAATGGCAATGAAAATCACTGCTTGTCTTAAATTCTGTACAAATATTCAATCGAAAACACACAAACATTGCAAAATCAACAAGCTTGCAGCAACACAACTACCTATAATTCATTCATTTAAATTTAATATTTCTTTAACGACAAAAGAAAAATGAATGAATAAATGATTGAAAATAAAAAGGAAACAATTATTGTAATTTCTGCAATGCAATTCGCAAACTTTCAATTGCATCGCTCACATCTTCCAAACTGCATGTTCCAACAGCTAATCGAAACCATGTACTGTTTTTATCAGCACCAAAGGCATAAAACGGAACTACAGCGACCTTTCCTTCATCCAGAATGTAGCGTGTAATATCGGTTGTTTGCTCAAGTATTTTTCCATCTAGGGTTGTCTTTCCGATCAAATTAAATTGAATAGTAAGATAAATAGCCGCTTGTGGTGCAATTGCATCAACGTGAAAACCTTCCGCTTTCAGTTGCATAAACCCCTTGTAAAATCCTTCCAAACGATCACTGACCTTCTTTTTTTGAATCGTCAAGAATTCATCATACGAAGAAAGATCATTCAAATATTTGGCACAGGCCATCTGCTCTGCTTTCGGCGCCCAAGCTCCAACATGTGTTAAAATGGCTTTCATTTTATCAATGATTTTCTTTGGCCCCATGCTCCATCCAATACGAACACCCGTTGCTGCCAATGATTTGGAAATACCATCTATGTAAATGGTATAATCGCGCATTTCGGGCCGCAAACTAATTGGATCATAATGTTGAATATCGCCATACGTCAAGGCCCAATAAATTTGATCGTACATTACATATAAGGGTTTCTGATCAGGACCTCTTCGGACATTTTCGGCCAAAACCATATCACATATTTCTTCCAAATCTTCTTTGGTAAAAACTGTTCCTGTAGGATTTTGCGGGGAGCACAATGCTACAAGACAAGCATCCTGAATAAAGGGTTTAATATCAGCTGCTTTGGGCATAAAGTTGTTTTCAGGATTTGCCTGAATGATAACGGGCTGCGCAAAATTTAAGTAGGTATAGTGATTATTATTCCAAGATGGTACGGCAAAGATTACTTTATCGTTCGAATTAACAAGGACTCTAAAAAGCGAATAAATTAAAGGCCTGGCTCCACCAGCAATCAACACTTCATCATTTTGAAAGTCTAATCCACCGCGCTCTTTCAATAAATGGCAAACTGCATTTCGCAATTCAAGCATTCCATCGGCCGCAGGATAATTGGTTTGATCGGCAAAATACTCTTCAACAATGAGCTGTTTTAATTCAGCAGGGATTGGAAAATGTTTCGGGTTAAAATCGCCAATGGTCAAGTTGTAAATTTTCTCACCTTGTTTAATCTTCTCATTGACCTCTCCGGCCAACTTAATGATTTCCGAACCGATAATATTTTCGGCCAGTTTGGATACTTGTAAATCTCTTGGGGTAGTTTTGTTGGTAGACATGTAATTCAATGAAGGAGTGTGAATCATCAAATATAGATAAATAGCAAAGCCTAAAATAAATCACAAAAAAAGCCCTGAATTTCTTCAGGGCTTTCGTTTCCACAGAGTGGCGGACCGGACGGGACTCGAACCCGCGACCTCCGCCGTGACAGGGCGGCATTCTAACCAGCTGAACTACCGATCCAAGAATGAGAACAGAAATATTCCGTTCGGGGATGGCAAAAGTAGATTATTTTTCGTTTGAAACAAGTGTAACAACAAAATAAATTCATGAAAATCACTTTGTTATTGATAAACAGTAGTTTCCATTTTATATATACACAGATTAACAGCCATTGTTTATAAATACAGTTAACTCATGCACAATTGACTTTCAATAAAATAATCAACCATTTACATTTGCAAACATGCAACAATACCAAGATCTTCTCCAACATATTCTCGATACTGGAGCTCAAAAACATGACAGAACTGGAACTGGAACCATCAGTTGTTTTGGCTATCAAATGCGATTCGACCTTGCGAAAGGATTTCCTTTAGTTACGACCAAGAAAGTGCATTTGCGTTCCATCATTCATGAACTTTTGTGGTTTTTAAAAGGTAATACTAATATTGAGTATTTGAAAGAAAATGGGGTGAGCATTTGGGATGAATGGGCCGATGAACAAGGAAACCTTGGACCTGTTTACGGACATCAATGGAGATCTTGGCCAGGTAAAAATGGTGAAACGATTGATCAAATAACCAAGTTGATTGAGATGATTCGCAGCAATCCCGATTCTCGTCGTTTAATTGTTAGTGCTTGGAATGTGGCGGATGTCGATATGATGGCGCTGCCTCCTTGTCATTGTTTCTTTCAGTTTTATGTGGCCGATGGAAAGTTGAGTTGCCAATTATATCAACGAAGTGCCGATACGTTTTTAGGTGTTCCGTTTAACATTGCATCCTATGCCCTACTCACTATGATGGTGGCTCAAGTATGCAACTTGCAAGTCGGCGATTTCGTGCATTCCTTTGGCGATGTGCATTTGTATAACAATCACCTCGAACAAGCACGTTTGCAATTGAGTCGCGAACCACGTCCATTACCTCAAATGATTATCAATCCCGAAATAAAAAACTTGTTCGATTTTACATTCGAGGATTTCACACTGGAAGGATACGATCCACATCCTGCCATTAAAGGAGCTGTAGCCGTATGATTTTATCAATAGTTGTCGCAACTGGAATTAACGGAGAAATTGGCAAAGACAATAAGCTGCTTTGGCATCTTCCAGCCGATTTAAAGTATTTCAAAAACCTCACATCTGGCCACCCAATCATCATGGGAAGGCATACGTATGAAAGTATTGGTCGCGCCCTACCAAACCGGCGTAACATAGTTATTACACGTCAGCAAGATTTAAAAATTGAAGGCGTTGATGTAGTTCATTCTTTGGAAGAAGCCATTGAATTGGTGAAAGACCTTGAAGAAATCATGGTGATTGGTGGCGCCGATGTTTACAATCAAGCATTGCCCATTGCCGACCGCATATACATTACACGCGTAAACGTGCA
>JBBALS010000114.1:0-5927 GCA_040402915.1 Flavobacteriales bacterium | reverse complement strand
GCCGAAAGTTATAGTCCAGCAATCATTGCCAACTATGCATACGAACTCGCAAAGGAATTCAATCAGTTTTATCACGATTTCAGCATTTTGAAAGAAGAAGATTTGAATACAGCTTCATTCCGTTTGTTTATTTCAGGCAAAGTGGCAGGAACACTTAAAAAATGCATGTTTTTGTTAGGTATTGAAATGCCTGAACGCATGTAATTATTTTATCAATGGTTTATCCAAGTTTAAATGCATCATTATTAAGCAAAACAAAATCCATTAAACCGCCTCATTTTTATAATTTTGCAATCCTTTTGAAATAACTTATTTACCATGTTTGATAATCTGAGTGAAAAATTTGACCGCGCATTTAAATTACTGAAAGGTCAGGGTAAGATTACCGAAATAAATGTTGCTGAAACACTAAAAGAGGTCAGAAAGGCGCTTTTAGATGCCGACGTTAACTATAAGATTGCGAAAGAATTTACCGATAAAGTAAAAGAAAAGGCATTAGGTGCCAATGTATTGACGGCTGTTTCTCCGGGACAATTGCTTGTCAAAATTACGCATGATGAATTAGCCATTTTGATGGGAGGCGAAAGGGAAGAAATCAATCTCTCTGGAAATCCGTCAATTATATTAATTGCAGGTCTTCAAGGTTCGGGTAAAACAACGTTCTCTGGAAAATTAGCAAACATGCTTCAGAATAAACAGAAGAAAAATGTTTTGCTAGTGGCCGGAGATGTTTATCGTCCTGCGGCTATTAACCAATTGAAAGTACTTGGAGAGCAGATTGGTGTGGAGGTTTTTGCTGATCTTGAAAGCAAAGATCCTGTGGACATTGCAAAAAGAGCCATTGCTCATGGGAAATCGCTTGGTAAAAATGTCATTATCATCGATACTGCCGGACGTTTGGCGGTGGATGAACAAATGATGAACGAGATTGCCAATGTTAAAAAAGCAGTCCAGCCACAAGAAACTCTTTTTGTAGTTGACTCCATGACAGGGCAAGATGCTGTGAATACGGCGAAAGCGTTCAATGATCGACTGGATTATGATGGTGTTGTGTTAACCAAATTGGATGGTGACACGCGCGGTGGAGCAGCATTAACAATCCGTTCGGTGGTTTCGAAACCAATTAAGTTTGTTGGTACGGGAGAAAAAATGGAAGCAATTGATGCTTTTTATCCCGAACGAATGGCCGATCGAATTTTGGGGATGGGTGATATTGTTTCACTTGTTGAAAGGGCGCAAGAAAATTTTGATGAAGAACAAGCAAGAAAACTTCAGAAGAAGATTGCTAAAAATCAATTCAGCTTCAACGATTTCTATGATCAAATTCAACAGATCAAGAAAATGGGGAACATAAAAGATTTAGTGGGAATGATTCCCGGAGTTGGTAAAGCCATTAAAGATGTTGACATTGATGACGATGCTTTTAAAAGTGTAGAGGCAATAATCATGTCTATGACACCTCAAGAAAGAGAAGAGCCTTCTTTAATTAATGGAAGCCGAAGAAAAAGAATTGCTGATGGAAGCGGAACAACTATTCAAGACGTAAATAAGCTATTGAAGCAATTTGAAGAAACACGTAAAGTTATGCGCATGATGAGTAATCCTTCTAAAATGGCAGGAATGATGCGCAATATGCCTGGAGCTCCACGTTAATTTTGAGCTATGGAAATTCTAGACGGAAAAAAGGCAGCTGCATACTTTAAAGACAAAATTGCATCAGAAGTAAGCGAGCTTCATTTAAATGGATTTCGAAAACCACATCTGGCAGCAATTCTAGTTGGAAACGATGGAGCAAGTGAAACTTATGTAGCAGCTAAAAGCAATGCTTGCAAACAGATTGGATTCGAATCGACACTTATTCGATTTAACACTGACGTAAGTGAGGATGAACTTATTGCTGAAGTAAAGCGATTGAATAGTTCTGAAAATATCGATGGAATTCTCGTTCAACTTCCACTTCCAAAGCATATCAATGAAGATAAAATTACATTGGAAATTCTTTCGGAAAAAGACGTCGATGGATTCCATCCTGAAAGTTTAGGGAAACTTGTATTGGGCTTGCCCGGGTTTATTCCAGCTACTCCCAAAGGAATTATGATGTTACTGGATTATTACCAAATTGAAACGGCAGGAAAACATGCTGTTGTGATTGGTAGAAGTACAATTGTAGGAACTCCAATGAGTCTGTTATTAAGTAGAAACAGTAATCCAGGAAATTGTACTGTTACCCTTACGCATAGTAAAACACCGAATCTGAGTTTTCATACACTCCAAGCCGATATTATTGTTGCATCTATCGGAAAACCATTATTTCTAAAATCGAACATGGTAAAAGATGGTGCTGTAGTGATTGATGTTGGTATTACCCGAGTTGATGATTCATCCAATCCGAAAGGCTATAAAATTTGTGGCGATGTTGATTTTGAAGAGGTTGCTCCAAAATGCTCATGGATTACGCCTGTTCCCGGAGGAGTTGGAGCCATGACCATTGCTGCATTGATGCAAAATACATTAGAGGCATATAAACGCAGAAATAATATTCAATCCTAATGGGTAAGTTGACCGAAGTTCAGCAACAATTGCTCGATTCTGGTGAACATCTTCCATTGATGGAAGAATTCTACACCATTCAAGGTGAAGGATTTAACACTGGCCAAGCTGCTTATTTTATTCGACTTGGCGGATGCGATGTGGGCTGTCATTGGTGTGATGTGAAAGAGTCTTGGGATGCGTCTTTACATCCATTAACTCCAATCCGTGATATCGTAGATAAAGCAAGTTCATTTCCTGCGAAAGCTGTTGTTATTACTGGCGGAGAACCCTTGTTATACAACCTCGAACCCTTGTGTTCGATGCTTCATGAGCAGGGCATTCGTATCTTCTTAGAAACATCGGGTGCGTATCCTGTGAGTGGTTCTTTTGATTGGATTTGTGTTTCCCCTAAGAAATTTAAGAATCCAAGACCAGATATGCTTGCCATAGCCGACGAATTGAAAGTGATCGTTTTTAACAAACAGGATTTTGATTGGGCCGAGCAACATACTACATTTTTAAAAAGCAATTGCCTTCAGTATCTTCAACCTGAATGGAGTAAGGCTTCGATATTGATGCCTGAAATAGTGGAGTTTGTGAAAATGAATCCGCAATGGAAAATCTCATTGCAAACGCATAAGTACATGCATATTCCTTGATTGTTGAAATGAAATTATCCATCATCATTGTCAATTATAATGTAAAGCACTTTTTAGAACAATGTGTTCTATCGGTTAAAAAGGCGCTTGCGGGAATTGAAGGTGAAATCTTTGTGGTGGATAATAATTCGGTGGATGGATCAGTGGAAATGCTTCAATCGAAATTTCCAGAGGTTAAGTTAATTGCGAATAAAGAAAACACCGGATTTAGCAAAGCAAACAACCAGGTAATTCGCATTGCTTCCGGAGAATATATTTTGTTGTTAAATCCCGATACTATAGTTGAAGAAGATACATTTTCAACATGCATCCAATTTATGGATTTGCATCCGGATGCGGGTGCTTTAGGAGTTAAATTGATAGATGGTAAAGGGAACTATTTACCTGAATCGAAACGAGGCTTACCTACTCCATCGGTTGCTTTTTATAAGATTTTTGGGCTTTCAAAATTATTTCCGAAATCGCGCACATTTGGCAAATATCATTTAGGGTATTTAGATAAAGAGGAAACCAATGAGATTGAAATTTTGTCTGGTGCTTTTATGTTTATGCGTAAAACTGCCTTAGATAAAGCGGGCTTACTTGACGAAACATTCTTCATGTATGGAGAAGACATCGATTTAAGTTACCGTATTCAATTGGCAGGATTTAAAATCTATTATCACCCCAAAACACGGGTAATACATTATCGTGGCGAGAGTACTAAAAAGAGTAGTATCAATTATGTATTTGTTTTTTATCAAGCGATGATCATTTTCGCCAAGAAACATTTCTCTCAAAAAAATGCACGATTATTCACCTTGTTGATTCAATGTGCTGTTTATTTCCGTGCTGCACTTTCCATTCTAACACGAATAATTTCGAAAATATGGCTTCCCATTGCTGATGCAATTGCCATTTTTGTTGGCGTATTTTTCCTTAAAGGCTATTGGGCTTCTTACAGCGGTGTTTTTTATCCTCACGAGTTTATGTGGGTTACGGTTCCATTGTATATTGTTTGTTGGACAGCATTTACATGGATTAGCGGAGGATATGACAGGCCTTTAAAAACAATTAAAACGCTTCAAGGAATAGCCATTGGAACATTTATTATTTTAATTGTTTACGGATTACTCGATGAACAACATCGTTATTCCCGCTTTCTAACGTTGGTTGGGGCAGGTTGGGCTGCTATTTCTACAACAGGAATTAGACTGGTGTATAATCTCTTCCGTTCTAAAAGTTTTTTTCCAGAGGATACCGAAACGAAAAGAATCATTATAGTTGGAAGCGAAGTTGAAGCCTCACGAATTGAAACACTTTTAAATCAATCAAGAATAAAAGCATCCTATATTGGAATTGTTTCGCCGAAATTGGATGGAAATGAAACACAAGATAAGTCAGGCAATAATATCCGACTTAAGGAGATGGTTGAAGTGTTTCAAATAAACGAACTCATTTTTTGTGGAACCGATATGAGTTCGACACACATAATGAATCAGATGACTTTTATCAATCGTCCCGAACTTGAATATAAAATTGCACCGCCTGAGAGTTTATTCATTATAGGTAGTAATTCAATTTTAGCCAGTGGTGAATTGTATACTATTGGATTAAATGCTGTTGATAAACCATCGAATCAAAGGAAAAAGCGCATGCTCGATGTTCTTGTATCTATGCTCATAATTGGTGCATTGCCAGTTTTAATAATTGGAATTTCTGATAGAAAGCAACTGATAATAAATTTGGCAATAGTTCTGTGGGGAAAAAAAACTTGGGTGGGTTATGTGCCTGATAAAGATAATTTATTGCCATTTGTAAAGCCGGGCATTCTGAATCCGCTTGATCCATTCGAAAAAATTCGCATTGACCAAACTATAATACAACAAGCCAATTTACTTTATGCGAAGGATTATAAGGTAAAACAAGACATTCTTATCCTTTTAAACTCTTGGAAGCATCTGGGAAGGAAATAATACAATAAACAAATGGCATTTTTGGTATAAATAAAACGAGCTAATTAATCTCAAGTAAGATAATTGCAAATTTTAACATAATATATTCCAATAAAGTAGTCGAAATTCGCGGTTGAAAAAATGGACTTGAAACCTTTATTTATTAAAAATAGTAAAGAGCCGAGTGAATTTTTAAAAGATTAATTGCATGTTCAATATTGCGCTATAAAGAACTTAACCCAAACTATTTCCAAATGCGTCATTCTCTAATAATTGCTGCAATTATTACATTTTTTAGTTTTCAATTGTCTGCCCAGATCGATCAGGAATTTTGGTTTGCTGCCCCCGATTTAACTCAAGGAACTCAAGGAGAAATTAATGGAAATGCATATCGCGACAGGCCTATTCAAGTTGTATTATCTACTTTAGTTGATCCTGCTCAAGTAACTATTTGGCAACCCGCTAATCTTTCATTTGCTCCCATTGTAATTAATTTGGCTGCAGGTTCTACTCAAAATGTCAACCTAACAACTTGGATCAATCAAATCGAAACTACCCAAATAGATTCCGTTATGAATACTGGAATTCTTATCCGAGCAACAGCGCCAATTACTGCATATTATGAACTTGGAGCTGCTGCAAATCGCGATCTAATTGCGTTGAAAGGGAAGAATGCTACCGGAACATTATTTTATACTCCGTTCCAAACTTTATGGGAAAATGACCAAAGTTTAGGTGGAAGTCCATACATTCCAGCTCCTCGAAGTGGATTTGTTATTGTTGCAACTGATGATTCAACAAA
>JBBALS010000113.1:0-5984 GCA_040402915.1 Flavobacteriales bacterium | reverse complement strand
TTGGATTTTGAGCCGGAAGCGAAATAATCTGCTTTGCATGTTGTAATGAATTTTTTGAAATTGCTGGTCTTAGCAATTTATCACAAGTAATTCAATTGTTAAAATCATCTCATTCTTTCATTCATCTGTTTAAACAATAATAATGGTACATTTGAGTTTTTAAGACTGATTTTGAAAAGAGCATTTGGTATTTTTCTGCTAACGTTTTACACCTTCGGTACTTTCTGTTTACCGATGGGAGATTTTGCGTTTTTGCAAGAAATACCTGAAATGTATAGTCATTGTAAAGCCACCGAAGACAAAGATATTTCACCACTTGATTTTGTCACCGATCATCTTTTGAACATCGATGGAATCTTCGATAAACATGATCATGGGGACGAGCAAAAACCGCATCAGCCATTTGCTTCACATCATAAGTTACAGAGTAATATATCATTTGTCTGTTTGTGGAATTTCACTTTTGAAAAACCCATTAAAACCCAAATGAAACCTATTGCAACCATCGTTTTATTCCTTCCTTCTGATTTCATTTCTGGAATTTTTAGACCACCCAATGCTTAATTATTTTATTCGTAATCAATATAAATTGATCAATACAATTTAATAATTAAACATTTTTATAATGAATAAAATAATTCTCACCGCAATGCTGCTATTATGCGCTATTGCATCCAGTTTTGCTCAAAGTAAAACACCACAAGCTGTGTCAGAAGCTTTTAATAAGAAATTTCCCAACGCAACAAAAGTAAAATGGGAAAAAGAAAATGCCAAGGAATTCGAAGCGTCCTTTAATTGGAAAGGAGTTGACTATTCTGCTAATTACAGCGATACGGGCGAATGGTTAGAAACCGAAAGCACGATTGTTTTTAATGACTTGCCTAAGAATGTTCAAGCAACTTTTAATGCTTCACATCCCAATGCCAAGGTGAAAGAAGTAGCCAAAATTGAAACTTCAAAAGGTCAAACACAATTTGAAGTGGAAATGAAACAAGGCATGAAAACTGTCGAGTTTTTATATGATTCAGACGGTACAGAGATGAAGTAACAAATCCTCAAAGGCAATCCTAATTTCTGGGATTGCCTTTTTCTAATGTTTCTATTATTGAATTTAGGGCTCTGATACAAAGTTATCTACTGATATTATAGTGTCCTCATTCGATTTAAAATTAGAAACTATTTAATTATTTTAATAACAATCCAATGAATTTAGGTAAAAATACATTCCTACTCATTCCCATTTTTCTATGCTCGATTGTCACATCATTTGCGCAAAATAAACTGGTTATCATCTCAGGAACAGTGAAAAGTAAATCAACAAAATCGACCTTGCCTTTTGTAAATATTCTATTAAAAACAGCTAAGGATTCAGCATTTGTCACAGGAACTATTAGCAACGATGAAGGAGTTTTTTCACTATTCAAAGTAAAACCAGGGAATTATTTATTGGAGTTTTCATACATCGGTTTTAAAGCTCAAAAACAAAGTTTATTTGTTGGATCGTTAAGCGATTATTTAGAAATACCTCCCATATTCTTAGAGGAAACAATTTCCACATTAAAAGAAGTGACAATTACCGGCAACCAAGATGAGATAGGCAGTAAGATGGATAAAAAAACATTTTCCGTTGAAAATAATATAAGTCAAGGCGGTGGTTCTGTTCTGCAAACGATGCAGAATCTACCCGGTGTTACCGTTCAAGATGGGAAAGTGCAGTTGAGAGGCAATGATAAAATAATCGTTTTGATTGACGGCAAACAAACTGCTTTAACAGGCATGGGAAGTCAAACGGGTTTAGACAATATTCCTGCATCGGCAATCGATAAAATTGAAATTATAAATAATCCATCTGCTAAATATGACGCAAATGGAAATGCAGGTATTATTAACATCATCTACAAGAAAAATAATAAAGAGGGATTAAATGGAAAGATTGGCCTTACGGGTGGTTTGGGTTCATTATGGTTGCGAAAAGAGAATTTGCCAAGCATTCGTCCTCAATATCAATTTACTCCGAAAGTAAATCCTTCCTTGTCTTTAAACTATCGTAAAAATAAAGTCAATATCTTTTTCCAAGGCGATTATCTGTTCACACAAACATTGAATAAAAACGAATTTGTGACTCGTACTTACGATGACGGAACCATCATTCAACAACAAACCAAACGCAATAGAAATACACATTTTGCTACTGCTAAAGCTGGGATAGATTACGCAATCAATGAACGAAACTCGCTTACTGTGTCTGCTTTGTATGGCATGGAGAAAATTTTAGACCATGGCGATGAACCATTTTTCAATGCAGATTTATCACAAAGACTGCGACTTTGGCAGTTTTTGGAAGATGAATTAAAAACAACCATCATGGCTTCAACGGCCTTTCAACACAAGTATAAACAACCCGGGCATTTAATGAATATCGGAATGAATTACACCTTTCATCGCGAAGATGAAAAGTATTTTTTCGATAATATTTTACCAACATTTTCAGGGAAAGATGCATTTAAATTACTCTCCGACGAACATGTTTTGGATTTTAATTTAGACTATGTTCGCCCGCTTCATTACGGCAGAATTGAAGGTGGGATGAAATTTCGTTGGCGAGATATTCCGACCAATATGAAGTTTATTCCGGGGTTAAATTCACCTTTGGATACCACTGCTGGGGGAGCAGCAACGTACAAAGAAATTATTCCAGCATTGTATTCAAACTATGTGTTTGAAAGCAAGAAATTTGAAACCGAAATTGGGATGCGTGTCGAATATGTGCAAATAAATTATGTTGTTGCCTCAACTCATCCAGTTTACAAAACCAATGGGTACAATTATTTTCAGCCTTTTCCAAACCTACGATTGGCATACAAAATAAACGACAACAATAAACTTTCGCTTTTTTACAACCGACGAGTAGATCGGCCAAACGAAGTTGATATTCGAATTTTTCCCAAGTACGACGATGCGGAAATTATCAAAGTGGGAAACCCGGCACTTCGTCCGCAATTTACCAATACGATAGAGTTTGGATATAAAACCAGTTGGGAAAAAGGGTATTTATATGCAGCAGCATACCATAAAATAGCCGATGGAACCATCACGCGTATTGCAAGCACTATCCCCAATAGTACCTTGATTTATTCCATTTTCCAAAATGCGAAACGCAGTTATAATTCCGGGTTTGAAGTGATGGTGTCGCAGGATGTAATTCCATGGTTTTCTTTTAATTTTAATGTGAATGTTTATCAGAATACGATTGAAGCATTTACCGTGGAAAATAAATATCCTGTTACCAATACATTTTCAGCCGATAAACAACAATTGATTTCAGGCAATGCGAAACTCAATACCCAATTTCACTTGCCAAAGAAAATCGACATGCAAGCAACATTCATTTATTTGGCTCCGGATATTATTCCACAAGGTAAAATGGCACAGCGTTTTTCTTTGGATCTGGGATTGAAAACTGCCATTCAGAAAGGCAAAGGCGAATTGTTTTTAAATGCAACAAACGTGTTAAATACCATGGTTCTGAAAAAACAAATTCGAGGAAATGGGTTCAATTATTCCACCACCGATTATTACGAAACACAGGTTATTCGCTTAGGATACAATTATAAGTTCTAAGCGAAATCTCATTTTATTATCTTGCATAGATTATGAAAGTTCCATGCTCAATTATTCTTTATCTGCTAATTTTAGTAGGAAGTTGCTCCAATGCACAACAACCAACATTCACCAGTAAACTTTCGAATGCCGCCATTTCATTGACAAAAAATGCGGTTGTTTACGATCCCACGTACTTTAAAATTGCCTATCCCATGGGCGATGTTCCCTTGGGTAAAGGGGTTTGTACCGATGTAGTGATTCGTGCATATCGAAAATTAAACATCGATTTGCAACGCTTAGTTCATGAAGATATGGTGCTTCATTTTAATACCTATCCCAATCGTTGGGGTTTGAAAAGAACGGATACCAATATCGACCACCGCAGAGTACCTAATCTTATGGTGTTCTTTAATCGTTTTGGAAGATCACTACCTCGAACTTTAGTATTTACCGATTATCATACAGGCGATATTGTTTGCTGGGATTTAGGTGGCGGAATTACACACATTGGAATTGTTATTGAAAATCGCTCGAAGGATGGAAAGCGTCATTTAATTGTGCATAATATTGGCGGCGGACAAGTCATGGAAGATTGTCTGTTTAACTGGAAAATTATTGGTCATTATCGCTATGGAGCTTAACTTTCAAGAACAAGGACGCATTTTATTGGATGCCGAAGAAAAAGCATTTCAATTGTTTTACGAAGCCGAAGAACGCGGATTGATTGCGGCTGGAACCACCGAACAGCAATTAAATAATGCGCTTTACAATTTGGCTTTTGAGCTTTTTGGAATAGAAAAGTTTTGGCACAAACGCATCGTGAGGGCAGGGGAGAACACCCTTTTTCCTTACCGCGAAAATCCGCCAGATAGAATTCTTGGAGAAGATGATATTTTATTTTTCGATTTCGGTCCTGTGTTCGAAGATTGGGAAGCCGATGTTGGGATGACTTTTGTGATAGGCAATGATCCAGTTAAATGGAAATTGAAAAACGATGTTGAACAAGTTTGGAATATGGGAAAAGCTTGGTACATGAAAAATTTAGAATGTACTGGAGCTGAATTGTACGCACAAACTTGCGAGATTGCCAAGAGTTTGGGTTGGGAATTCGGTGGTCCTCACTGCGGACATTTAATTGGTCGCTTCCCTCACGAACGCATCGAAGGCGAAGAGAAAATTAATTACCTGCATCCCGAAAATTCTATCCGCATTGATGAACTAGGGAAAATAGGTGAGAAACGTCACTGGATTTACGAGGTTCATTTAGTCGATTATGATCGAAAAATTGGTGCATTTCACGAAGCCATTTTAACGATTTAAAATCCTTCAGATTCTCGCCTGCAGTATGTAACTTGCGGCATGTCTCAACCTGTTCCCTTATTGGATGTCCGATCGCCTGCCGAATTTGAGCAAGGCCATATTCCAGGAGCAATCAACGTGGCTTTGTTTACGAATGAAGAACGCGCTCGTGTTGGAACAATTTACAAACAAGACGGTCATCATGCAGCTGTATTGGAAGGCCTTCGAATTGTCGGACCTAAGATGGCATCCATTGTAGAACAAGCATTGGAAATTGCGCCAGATCGTTCACTGAAAGTACATTGTTGGCGCGGTGGAATGCGAAGTGGAAGTGTGGGATGGCTCTTGCGTCAGGCAGGTTTCACTGTTGAAGTACTTCATGGTGGCTACAAAGCATATCGTCAATTCGTTCTCAATGAATTAGCAGTTCCTCGCAACTTTATCATTTTAGGTGGACCCACAGGAAGTGGAAAAACCCATGTGCTAAAAGCGCTTCAAAAAATGGGTGAGCAAGTAATTGATTTGGAAGGTTTGGCCAATCACAAAGGTTCTGCTTTTGGTGCATTGGGCGAAAAAGCGCAACCGAGCATCGAGCAATGTGAAAACAATTTACATGAATTGATCACACAAATGGATGCCAGTAAACGAATTTGGCTCGAAGACGAATCGCGAAAAATTGGATTGGTGTATATTCAAGATCATCTCTGGTTTCAAATGCGCGATGCACCAATGATTCAAATTGATTTGCCTCTTTCCGAACGCCTCGATTTTTTGGTTCAAGAATATGGAAAGTTTCCCATTCAAGATCTCGCTGATTCAATTCTGAAGATTGGGAAACGCTTGGGGGGACAAAATGTTAAAGCATGCATGGAATGTCTCGAGTCGGGCAATCTTCACAAAGTAGCCGAAATCACATTGAATTACTATGATCAATCATACGCTTATGGACAATCATCGCGAGATAAAGACAGAATTTCAAAAGTTCATTTCGATACATTAGAACCCGAAATGATTGCTAAGACTATTGTGGATTTTAATGAAAAATGATGAGAATAGAATGTGCTGATAATCCCGATAGCTAT
>JBBALS010000112.1:0-6004 GCA_040402915.1 Flavobacteriales bacterium | reverse complement strand
CAAAAATAAGATAGTATATCTAATCAAATTATGTCGCTTTTCCTTTTTCATACAAGGATTTGCATATCAGAATTTGATATGGAAGTAAAAGGCTTTTGTATTTCAAAAATAATTAAACAAGCTAGTACTGAACGATAATAATAACTGCATACATGAATTATAATCTCCTTATTGAAAATCTAACAAACCCTGCATTATTATTCTTTGTGCTAGGTGTTTTCGCGGTATATTTAAAAAGTGATTTGGAAATACCTGCTAATTCATCAAAATTTATTTCCTTATATCTTCTATTTGCAATTGGTTTCAAGGGTGGACAAGAGTTATCGCATGAGGCTTTAACATTTGAAATTGGATGGTCAATGTTATTTGGGGTTTTTATTTCCTTAATCATACCACTTTACACGTTCTTTATTCTAAAGAGAAAATTGAACGTTTTTGATGCTGGAGCAATCGCCGCTGCCTACGGATCAGTAAGTGCTGTAACATTTGTAACAGCAGTTTCTTATCTCGAATCTCAGCAACTATTACTTCATGGACATATGGTGGCAATTATGGCTTTGATGGAATCACCTGCAATAATAATTGGATTGATACTAATCTCCATTTTTAACAAGGATGAATCCAATACTATAAAAAAAAGAAGTGTGATAAAACATTCTTTCACAAATGGAAGCGTTTTACTTATTCTTGGAAGTTTGATTATTGGTTATGTTGCTAATGCTAAACAGGCAGATGGGATTAAACCATTTACTAATGACCTTTTTAAAGGCTTTCTTGCAATCTTTCTTTTAGACATGGGCATTACAAGTGGTAGAAAACTAAAAGCATTTTTCTCATTTGGTTGGTTTCCAATAATTTTTGCCATTATTATTCCATTGATTAACGGATGTTTAATAGCGATTTTAAGCTCTTTTGTAACACAAGACATTGCCACTCGATTTATGTTTGCAGTATTAGCCGCAAGTGCCTCATATATAGCTGTCCCTGCTGCTATGCAAATTTCAGTTCCAAAGGCAAATCCAGGTCTTTTCTTACCTATGGCTCTTGCATTAACCTTTCCTATAAATATTACGATAGGCATGCCGATCTATTATCTAATTGTGCAAAATACTTGATTAACAATTATTTCTGGAATGCACATAAATTTTCTATGAAACTACTAATCGTCTGTCTCTTCTTTTCGTGATCTATAACTACGTTTGGTGCAAAAATAATTGAAGTAGATCTTTCACATTCCTACAATCAATAAAAACCAATTTAAATTTTTCCAAACTTTTAATTCCACATCTCCTCAGTTGATAAAAAAATGAAGTCAAAGACTTACAACATATTATATAAACTGGTCAGGTAGAATGCCAATTATATCCTGCGTTTTAGTTTAAAGATTTAAGAAGCTCTTCTTAAAAAACGCAATATCTTTTTTTGAATATTCTGCTCGTTCAGACTTTTGAAGAAGTATTCCGATTCTATGCTCTTTTAAAAAATACACTATGAACATTCTTGTTAATACTGCTGTGAGCAATTCAGTTTTTATTTAGCATTTCCGAATGCTTGGTCTATTAAATTTGTAAAATGCTTCAACGCCTTTCTATTCAAAATTATGCGCTAATCCAGGAACTGAGTATTGACTTACGCTCTGGTTTAACGATTATAACAGGAGAAACTGGCGCTGGTAAATCCATATTATTAGGAGCATTGGGATTATTATTGGGTGATAGAGCCGATCCATCTGTATTGCGCGACTCAAGTAAAAAGTGCATCGTAGAAGCACAGCTGCATATTGAAAAATACAAACTGAACGACTTTTTCAAAAGTCATGATTTGGATATGGAACCCATGTGTATTCTCCGTCGTGAAATTAATCCTGTCGGGAAATCACGAGCATTTATAAACGACACACCCGTAAATCTCAATCAGCTCAAAGAAATTGGCGCTCGCTTAATCGATATTCATTCTCAACACGATACCTTATTGTTGAACAGTTCATTGTTTCAATTGCAATTGCTAGATGGACCTGCTTTAAATGCCTCATTACTTCAAATCTATAGGGAGTTATTTGCATTGTGGAAAAAGAAGAAAAAAGAATTGGAAGATCTTCGGATGGAAGAAATAAAACTTCGATCGGAACTCGATTTTCTTCAATTTCAATTCGATGAACTTGAACAAGCTGTTATTCGTCCAAATGAATTTGGTGAACTCGAAGCTGAATTTTCGATTTTGAGTCATGCGGAAGAAATTAAAATACAATTGACTCAGGCACTTCATCTATTGGATGGAGAAAATCAAAGCGTTAATGCTGGATTGAAGCAGGCGATTCATTCGTTTCAGCAAGCTGCTCGTTATTCAAACAACTTAAGTTCTATCCAAGAACGCATTCAATCGATCCACATTGAACTTCGCGATGTGATTGTTGAAACAGAAAATCTCGCAGAAAAGCTCGATGCAGATCCCAAGCGTCTGGAAATCATACGTACTCGACTCGATTTACTCAATCATTTGTTGAATAAACACCGTGTTTCATTAAGCGATGAATTGGTTGAATTGAAGCATCAATTTGAAGAACGAATTAATCAGGCAACTTCCGTTGGACAAGACTTAGATCGATTAGATAAAGAACTTGATGGAATTTATCAAGAACTACTTCAAAAGGCCGAATCAATATCCAGTTCAAGAAAGGCGGTAATTCCTAAATTGATCAAAGAAAGTACTCGCTTGTTGGATCGATTGGGGATGCCCAAAACCACATTAACCATTGAATTGAATAGGAGGGAGCAACCCGATTACAATGGCTTAGATAAAGTCACTGTTTTATTTTCTGCAAATGCAGGATCTTCTCCACAAGAGTTGAGTAAAGTTGCAAGTGGCGGAGAGTTATCGCGTTTGATGTTGAGTTTGAAAAAGATTCTTGCCGGTTCGGTTTCTTTGCCTACCATTATTTTTGATGAAATAGATTCTGGTGTATCTGGATCGGTAGCCGATAGTATGGGAGATATTTTAAAAGAAATGGGCGAGGAGATGCAAGTGCTAGCCATCACGCATTTACCCCAGATTGCTAGCAAAGGCAATGATCATTTAAAGGTGGTTAAATTTACTCATGGAAAAGAAACTAGTTCTCAACTTATTCGACTTCAAGAGAAGGATCGGATTGATGAAATTGCTAGTATGTTAAGTGGAAAAGAACTTTCTGAAGCAGCAATAAGCAATGCACGTTCATTGCTTGGCTTGAGCAGTTAAACATTTCTTTTACATTTACATTTTGAAACACAAATCATTATACAATAAAATAAACGAAAACACATTAACACAAATAAGCATGAATCAGTTATTAAAAGGAAAACGCGGAATTATTTTTGGGGCATTGGATGAGCAAAGTATTGCATGGAAAGTAGCCGAATGTGCGCATGCTGAAGGAGCAAACATTGTTTTAACAAACGCTCCCATTGCGATGCGTATGGGGGAAATAAACAAATTAGCAGAAAAATGCGATGCTCAAATTATTCCTGCAGATGCAACTTCTGATGAAGATTTGAATAATCTCTTTACGAAAGCACAAGAAATTTTGGGTGGTAAAATCGATTTCGTTTTGCATTCCATTGGAATGTCGCCCAACGTGCGCAAAGCAAGACCTTATACCGAATTAAACTACGATTTTTTCCATAAGACTTTGGATGTTTCAGCTATGTCGTTGCACCGAGTTTTACAAGCGGCTCATAAACAAGATGCCTTAAACGATTGGGGTTCTGTTGTTGCTCTTACATACATTGCAGCTCAACGAACATTCCCAGATTACAGCGATATGGCTGAAGCAAAAGCCATGTTAGAATCGATTGCACGCAGTTTTGGATATCATTATGGAAAAGCAAAACATGTTCGTGTAAATACCATTTCTCAATCGCCTACATGGACAACAGCAGGAAGTGGAGTACCGGGTTTTAAGGAGTTTTACAATTATGCCGATTCGATGGCTCCACTGGGAAATGCATCAGCGCTCGATTGTGCAAACTACTGCATCAGTATGTTCTCCGATTATACGCGTATGGTGACTATGCAGAATCTTTTTCATGATGGAGGGTTCTCTAACATGGGAATCAATGCAGCCATGATTGCTACAAAAGAATCGTAATGAAAAACCCAAAGGTTAATTGTCGCATTCAATTTTTCGGATATTTTTTCGGAATGAGTATGCTTTTGTCTCCTATTGTGAAAGGACAAAATGCAGATGCGCCAGTTAATCAGCGAGTTTTACCCGTAACCATTCGATTTGATGGTGGCTTAGGTTTTCTTTTGACGCCAAGAGCGATGAAATTGAATTTCAATAGTACGGGAGATGCGAATGTTGGCGCCTTTTTTCATATTGCCAAAGGTGTAAATGTGGGACTTAACTTTAGGTACACCGGATTTCAAGTAGAACGAAATTCTTCCAACTTTAATGATGTTGATACCATTAATGGGTCGTCAGGAAGTGTGGTTGTGAGTGTTCCAATTCATACATCGCACAATATGTTTACCCCTGGAATTACTATTGGATATGATACTTGGATAAGTGATTATTCTTTATTTAATTTCAATATATGTACTGGGTATTCATTGGTTCGGTATGCCAACATTCGTAGCTTAGATAAAGATTACATGCCGTTTCCTGATCCCAAACTATACAATTATAATGCACTGCTCATTGAGCCCGCAGTAAATTTCATGTATTACTTCGACGAACATTCCGCAATGACGATCAAAGTTTCATACTCGCGACTTTTCTCAGGCTTTCATCCCGAACAAGTTGGATTAGGTCAAGGTGCACTTTCTTATGAATCGAAAGATTTACCCGGTCAGATCCAATTTTTATCGTTTGGACTTGGCTTTGTGTATTCCTTTAAACGCGTAGAATAAAAATTCATACTGCGCTTAAATTAAAAATCCCCGTTAGAAAGTCTAGCGGGGTTTTTATTGTTTGAATAATTTATTCAGCTTCGGATGAATCTTCCGACTTCTTCTTTTTCTTGGCTTTGGTAATCTTCACCTGAATTTCTTTTAATTCAGTATCGTAAGTCAAGTTAATGGAATCACCTTCCGTTAAACTCGAACTGATGATATGTTCTGCCAATGGATCTTCCACATATTTCTGAATTGCGCGCTTTAGAGGACGAGCACCAAATTGAGAATCGTATCCTTTTTCAACGATAAAATCGCGAGCCGACTCTTCCAATTTAATCTTGTAGCCCATATTTTCAATTCTGCGATATAGATGAGCAAGTTCGATATCAATAATCTTGTTGATATCCTCTTTGCTTAAAGAATTGAACATGATAACATCGTCAACCCGGTTAAGAAATTCAGGAGCAAACGCTTTTTTCAAAGCAGCTTCTACAACACCACGATCGTGATCGGAAGTAGAAGATGTTTTAGCATTGGTTGCAAATCCAACTCCTTGACCAAAATCTTTCAATTGGCGAGAACCAATATTGGAAGTCATGATGATGATTGCATTTTTGAAATCTATTTTACGTCCTCCGCTATCGGTTAACTGCCCATCATCCAATACTTGTAACAATAGGTTGAACACATCGGGATGTGCCTTTTCAATTTCATCTAATAAAATAACGGAATAGGGCTTGCGGCGAACTTTTTCGGTTAACTGCCCGCCTTCTTCATAACCAACATATCCTGGAGGTGCACCAATTAATCGAGACACGGCAAACTTCTCCATGTATTCACTCATATCTATACGTATAAGTGAGTCGTCGTTATCGAATAAATATTTGGATAGAATTTTAGCCAATTGTGTTTTTCCAACACCAGTAGGGCCAAGGAAAATGAACGAGCCAATTGGGCGATTCGGATCTTTTAATCCAGCACGATTACGTTGAATGGCTTTAACCACTTTCTTAATTGCCTCTTCTTGACCAATGACTTTTCCTTGAATTTCATCGTACATTTTAACCAATCGAGAGCCTTCATTTTGGGCAATACGTTGCGTTGGAACACCGGTCATCATAGCAACAACTTC
>JBBALS010000111.1:0-6009 GCA_040402915.1 Flavobacteriales bacterium | reverse complement strand
AGCAATTATTTATTTTCGGTCTTCCGCCCTATTCTGCCAGCTTTTGCGCAAGAAGTTTTCATTCGTCTTTTATTTATTCTAATCATCGTTTTTTATGCAACTGGATATCTTACTTTAAATCAGTTTGTATATAGTTTTATTGGTACTTATATTTTACAACTAATCGTTTTACTCGTTTATGTTTTCAAAAAAGGAGACATTTCTCTACGAATCAACACTACGGTAATTAATAAAAAAGTAATTTTTGAAATGTTGAATTATGGCTGGATGGTTTTCCTTGCAGGAATCGCATCGATGGCAATAAAACTGTTAGATACTATTGTACTTGGACAATTTGTATCGCTTGCATTAGTTGGTGTATATGGAATTGCGGCATTTATTCCAACGTTTATTGAAGCACCATTAAATGCGTTAGACAAGGTTGCTAATGCTCGAATTGCTTATTCTTGGGAGAAAAATGACTTGGAAAACATCAAAGACATTTATTACAAATCGTCGAGGTACCTGTTTTTACTCGGTGGATTTTTATTTTTGATAGTTACTATTAATACGCCACATCTTTTTCAATTTTTACCTTTAGAATTCAAATCGGGAATTCCGGTTGTGGGAATTTTAAGCCTTTCTGCTTTGTTTAATTTAATGACGGGATCGAACAACGCCATTATTTTTACGTCGAATCGGTTTGCATCCGGAACTATTGCATTAGTAAGTATCACATTAATCAACCTCGTGTTACTTTACTTAATGATTCCAAGTTATGGAATTATTGGAGCAGCCTGGGCTACTTGTATTTCTAGTTTTTTATACAATGCTTTTAAATATGTTTATATCTGGGTTCGATTTAAACTTCAACCATTTGATAAACGGACAATCTTTATAGCTGTATCAATTGCGCTGACCTATGGAGCCATGCAGTTTCTTCCACTTTTAGAGAATGTGATTTTGAATATAGCACTTCATAGTTTCTTGGTTACGCTATGTTTTACCGTATTGATTTGGTTTAGTCGTGCCGCCGATGATTTGAAGCAGCTACTACCGTTTTTCAAGAATAAGCAATAGTATTCCTTCGAAATCGGGCAAGGGATTGCAGCAAGGTGCCTTGCACCGCGGAAAGCCCGGTGACGACGCAGGAGGCATGCCCCCAAAATATCGAAGTATTAGAACGCTCTATTCACTCCAACTACCCAACGAAACTGAAGAAAATCGGGTGAGACATCGGGTGTATTGGTTAATAACAAAGGCATATCGAAACGGAATGTGAGCGGTTTTTCCATATTCAACGGTCCCCACTTCTTGATGGTAAAAGCAACACCTACACCTGCATCGGCGCGTGGTTGTGCAAATGCCATTTTCTCACCGGGCAAATTGGATTGAATAAAACCTGCATCAGCAAAGAGATAGGTATTAATTTTCAACCAATTGCGCGTAAACTTTGGACGAATAGGAAACAAACGATCGAACTCCAATTCAGCATTTACAGCAGCTCCAGAATTGCCTTTGTAAACCGGAACAATGGTTCCATCGGCGCGCTGAAATGGCACTAAATAGCCTGAGTATCCGCGCAAATTGAGGCCGCCACCATATTGTAAATGATTGGTAGTGTTCCCGAAACCGCCCCAATCTTGTGGGAAGAACGCTGCAGAACGCATGAATTTATTATCCATCATGCTTTCTTGATTAGCCCCAGCAAGGTATAGCGCCGATTCGGATGCCAGATTTGATCCTGTTCCAATTTGGGCAAAAAAGCGTGTATTGAAGTTGAATTTACCCAAGACATTTTTGTTGACAACGGTTAGACTCAGCTGGGTATAATCGTAATCGGAACCGGGTCCGCTTGTACGCATGTGCATATTGATAAATCCTTCGCCACGCTCATAATCGTAATAATGATTGAGCCCCAAATTGAGCGTGTTATTCCACTGCTGTGGCTTCCACTGATTTCGGTTAATGAGGTAATAAATATCCGTAGAATCGGGACGATACATGGTTTTGAAATACGTGTAAAAGTCGGTAGTTTCTTTGCGATTTTTGAAATTGAAACCCAATTGCGCTGAAGCTAAACCATCGAGATAACGGGCCGAAGCATTGATGGAAGAACCCTTGACAATCTTGTTTGTAGGATTGCTGTAATTGACTTTGAAGGAGAATGGATTGTAACTATTGAAACGATCATCAAAACCAGGTTTGATTTTCTGAAATCCCGAATTGAGCCAAAAAGTGGCATCGAAAACATGCTTGAAATTCATGTAATTTCCATTGACATGAAAGCCCAATTTGATACCATCGTAAAAGTTGTACCAAGCATCTGGTCTAATGTTAAATTCATATTGATTCCAATCGGGCGTGTTCGAAATACGTGCATCGAAACGCACAATAGATGGAAAATTTTTACTGTTATCGAGACGGTTTACATCGGCTAAACGACCCGAAGTATCAATAACTACATTATCGAGTTTACCATCAATTTTAATGTTGGCTTTGTAGGTTTGATTTAAGTTTCCCCAACCTATCCAGCGCGGAAGTTTTGTGGCATTGGTCGATTTTTCGAACCAAGTATTAGGAATGTAGAAATCGCTTCGTTTGCCATCAATGTCGTACACCGAAAAGTCGATTGGCATCTGCATTAAACCTTTACGTTTAAAGGTAATTTGGTATTCGCCTTCGCCCTTTTTCTTCACCCCATTTACTTTATAATCAATGGTTTTGGATGTTTCAATCCATTGATCAAAGAACCAATTAAGGTCCATTTTGGTGTAATGGATGATTGAATTTCTGAAATCTTCGAAATACGGATGTGCGATTTTCCATTCATTGAAATAGTTTTTCATAGCATTTGAAAAGAGCGTATCGCCCAGAGTGTATTGCAAATTGAAAAGCATTGTCGCTGTTTTGTAATATACATTTCCATAACCACCGCCGTGTCCAACAGCTCCTTCAAAATCGTCGGAATGTGTATTCAAGGTTGTTTCATCGTCACGAATCGCATCGCGTAAATACCCGTAAAGCGCACTTTTATAACGAACATTTTCGGGCTTTGTGTGATCTTCGATGTATTTGTTTGCGAATTTCCCTTTGATAGCAAGAGGTCCATCGATATGCTCAAGCGCCCAAACGGTGAGGAACTGTGTGAATCCTTCATCGAGCGCCGCACGGTAGGTTTCGTTGCTTCCAACCATTCCAAAAAACCAATTGTGACCAACTTCATGTGCAAGCAAGCCACGATATCCTGGATCTGACCCGCCATCGAGCGTAAGCATAGGATATTCCATACCATCGCGTGCATCGGCGACTACCATTTTATTGTACACATACATACCAAAGTCGCGGCTATATGTTTCAATGATTTTTGCGGTATACGAAGCTGCATTTTGCCAACGTGAAGCATGCGGTTCTTGCACAAGCGAAATGATTTGAACACCATTCCAGCTGGTTTCGCCTATACGGTAATTAGGATCGGCGGTCCATGCAAAATCGTGTACATTTTCGGCGTGGTACTTCCAGGTTTTACGTTTTGCCGGATTGTAAGGCGTAATGACTGAAGGCTTTTCTTCCCAAGGTTTGTTGGCGAAATTACTGATGTCTAATTTTTTGCGTAAATCGTCAGGAAGTACTTCTTCACGATTCTGAAGAAAACCGGTTGCTTCCACCACAAAATCGTCGGAGAATTCAAGTGCTACATCGTAAGTTCCGAAATCACCATAAAACTCTTTCCCCAAATGTTGATCGGTACACCAGCCAAATTTGCGGTCGTAAACGGCCATACGAGGATACCAATGAACCCCATCGAAATGCTTTGATCCGTAAGAACCAAACTCCTTCATGCGACGGCGAATGCTTCCACGATAATCGAAATATGTTTTAAAATCGAGGTTGATGGAAACCGAGGAATTGGGTAATAAAGGCTCGTTCAGAAATACTTTCAAGATGGTATTGTCGAGTTGTGTTTTAACCGATTTACCATCGATCATTATATTTTCAACAACCGTTCCCAGTGTATCTTTTTCATAAGGACCGTAAACAATGGGATAATCGTTGGCTTCATGCAAAGCAGAACAATACGAACCCGGCTGAAAGGCATTTTGATAGAGATGAAAAAATACGTAATGCAGTGTATCGGGAGAATTATTGGAGTAGGTTAATTGCTCGGTAGCACTAACAATATCGGTGCGTTCATCAATTTTTGCATCGATGGTATAGTGGACATCTTGTTGCCAATAACCGGGATATGGCTTGCGGTTTTTCCAGTAGTTTGGATTTTCAACACGTTGATATGAATTGGGAGGATGGATGGGATCGTACGATTGACTGAAAGAAATTAGACTCCAAGCATTCAATACAAGACAAACGATAAAAAAGCGCATAGGTGAAAATTAATGGAATAGAGTGTAATATTAAGAAAGGACTGTGTTTTTTGATGCTTTCGATTTTTTATTTTTCAAATGATAAACACCCGCATTGAATTCATAGCCCGCAAGCAAAAGCATTGCAACAAGATTGATTAAAACCATGAAGGCGATTAGTGCTCCTACTGAACCATATACTGTGTTGTATGTTCCGAAATGGGATACGAAAAATGCGAAACCAATGAGAAGCAATAGAATTAAAAAGCTTGTTATTATTGCTCCAATGGAGAAAAAACCTGCGCGTGCTTGCTTCGATGGACCGAGGTAATACAAAAAGGCGACAGAGAAAAAAAGCAGTAAATAAAAGATCAACCATTTGCCCGTCCAAATGAGGACATAATTAATTCCGTAGTTGATGATATGGTGTTTGATGAGCAATTCGAGTGCGAAATTTGTGGCAATCATTAAGGCAATTGCCAAAACAAGTAACAAGGATAAAATGATGGTAAGCGCTAAAGAGACGAGTAACAGTTTCCAAAAAGGACGAGATTCTTTAATGAAGATACTCGCATTGAATGATTGAATAATGGAATGCACACCATTGGTTGCATAAAACAACGCAACGACTACCCCGAAAGAAAGTAATCCATCACGCTGAATGCTGATAATATCGAGGATGGTATTTCGAATAGCCAAGAAGGTGTTTTGTGGAAGTACTTCGCTTAATGCACTTAGCAAACGTTCTTGAAAATTAACGATGGGCAAATAGGCCGTAAGTGTAAAGAGGAAAATGATTGTAGGGAAAATTGCTAAGATAAAATTGAACGAAACCGCTGCAGCACGCATGGATATTCGCGAACTGCTTAAGCTTACTCTAAATTGATGAGCAACATCGAGGAGAGTGATCCCTTTAAACCCAGGAAAATTTATACGCGAAAGCAGCTTTGAAAATCCATTGATAAAAGGGAGATGGAAAATCCAAGCTTGAATTTTTCGCAGCATATTAACAGGCCTTTAAGCTTAGATCTACACTGCGAACTTGATGCGTTAAAGCGCCCATCGAAATAAAATTCACCCCTGTTTGAGCATACGAAAGCAAATTGGATTCGTTGATTCCACCTGAAGCTTCGGTTTCGTAATTGTCGGGGATGAATGGCAGGGCTTCCGTAATTTGCTCTGGCGAAAAATTATCAAGCATAATACGATTCACGCCAGCATGCGCAACAATTGTTTTGACATCCGCCAGACTGCGGGCTTCAATTTCAATGGACAATTGGAGATTTTTTTCTTTCAAGTAAGCATGAACGCGATCAATTGCTTGATGAATTCCACCGGCGAAATCGATGTGATTGTCTTTGATCATGATCATATCGTAAAGTCCCATTCGGTGATTTACACCGCCGCCAGTATGCACCGCCCATTTTTCCAAAACACGCATTCCTGGCGAAGTTTTTCGGGTATCGATTAGAACAGCTGAAGTTCCGCTAATCAATTGAACGAGCTTGTGGGTGTATGTTGCAATACCGCTCATTCGTTGCATCGAGTTGAGAATAAGACGTTCGGCGGTTAAAATGGATGCGGGATTTCCTTCCAAATAAAATGCAATATCATCTGGTTTCATGGAATCGCCTTCGTTCATTATTTGTTCGAAGTTCAATGTTGAATC
>JBBALS010000110.1:0-6040 GCA_040402915.1 Flavobacteriales bacterium | reverse complement strand
TGTTCAATTGTTCTTTAATCTTTTCCAATTCGTCTTTCATCAAAACGACAATCTTCTGCATTTCTGCATGATTCGCTTTTGAACCAATGGTATTTATCTCCCTTCCCATTTCTTGACTAATGAAAGCCAATTTTCTACCCGAAGCCGTTTTTTCTGCTGCGGTTTCTCTGAAATAGTTACAATGGGTTAAGAGGCGTTGCTTCTCTTCTGTGATATCGAGCTTCTCCATAAAATAAATCATCTCTTCTTCGAAACGATTTGCATTGGCATCAACCTGAGATAAGAGCTCGTCTATTTTTTGTTTCAATCGTGCTCGCACCTGAACCATACGGCTTTCTTCGTGTGGTGTGATGGCGATTAAAAGTTGTTCGATATTGTAAACGCGATCAAGTAATTCCGAGGCTAAACCTTTGCCCTCGTCCAATCGAAATTGATCTACCTGATAGATGGCTTCTATTAAAGAATTCCGAATGATTTCCCATTCCATTTCACCCGCTTCCATTTCCTCTTCTTGAATTAGATCTGGAAAACGTAAAACATCCGAAAATAATCCGCTTGTATCAACATTCAATTCCTTTGCAACAAGCAATAATTCAGCATAGCGTGCTTTAACAAGACTTGAGTTTATAGAAACTCCCGAACTTCCTGATTGACTTTTTAAAGAGACGAAAACATCCACTTTCCCTCTTTCAAGAATTGTTGAAACTCGAGATCGGATTTCGGCTTCTTTCTCACGAAAAGCATTTGGAATACGAATATTCAAATCGAGTTGCTTACTATTGAGCGCACGAACATCGATAGTTAAAGTCTTTAAACCAAAAACAGCTTGACTTTTACCGAAACCAGTCATGGATTTTATCATCGCGTTCAAAAGTACTAAAATAGATTCTGCTTATTGTAATTTTTGCAAGAAAGGAGGAGCCTACAATGTTTCTTTCAACCATTTGAAGAATTCGCGCTGCCAAACAACACCGTTTTGTGGCTGAAGAATCCAATGGTTTTCTTCTGGGAAATAGACCAATCTACTTTTGATTCCTTTTAATTGAAGCGCCTGAAATGCTTCAAACCCTTGTCCTTCTGGAACTCGAAAGTCTTTCCCTCCATGTAAAATTAACATTGGAGAATCCCAATTTCCAACTTTTGAACTTGGATCAAACTCTGCATACGTTTTTTGAGCCACGGCATTGTTCTTTTCCCAATACGCACCGCCCATATCGAAGTTTGTGAAGAACACTTCTTCGGTTGTTCCATACATACTTTTCAAATTGAAAACACCTGCATGAGCAATAAAGGTTTTGAAACGTTTGTTGTGCATTCCGGCTAAGTTGAAAACTGAATATCCACCATAACTTGCTCCAATACAACCAAGTCGTGCTTTGTCAACATAATTTTCTTTAGATGCATCATCAATGGCACTTAAATAATCGCGCATCGATTGTCCACCCCAATCTTTACTAATTGCTTCATTCCATTCAACTCCAAAGCCTGGTAATCCACGACGATTCGGTGCAACCACAATGTAACCTTGAGCGGCCATTACTTGGAAATTCCATCTGAAAGAATAAAACTGTGTAACGGGCGATTGTGGCCCTCCTTGGCAATACAACAAAGTCGGATATTTCTTATCAGGATCGAAATCGGGAGGATAAACCATCCAAACCAACATCTTTTTCCCATCTGTTGTGCTAACATAACGACGTTCCACTTTGCTCATTTTAACACCAGCATACAATTCATCATTCACATGCGTGAGCTGCTTTAGGCCTTTGCTCTTCATGTCATATGTGAATATTTCCGCAGCATGATTCATGTCCGTGCGGCTCAAAAGCAGCGTATTTCCTACCTGAGAAACAATGCCTGAAATATCAAAATCGCCATTGGTTAATTGTTGAACAACAGGTAGTTTCTTTGTCATTCCGGGATAGTCTACTTCAAACAACTGCATTGTTCCATCGACAGCCGCAGTGAAATAAATTTTCTTCCCATCATCCGACCAACGGTACGATTTCACAGTTCCATCCCATCGTGCAGTTAGGTTCATATCGCCCGCTTTTCCACGAACAATAATGTCGTTTTTATCTGCTTCATACCCATCGCGCTTCATGCTTAACCAAGCCAATGTGTTTTGAGAAGAAAACAAAGGATCGGTATCATAACCCATTCGACCTTCTGTTAAATTGGTGGTTATGCCAGTTGCAATATCGTAACTGTATAAATCGGTGTTTGTACTGATAGCGTAAGCTGTTCCTGCTTTTTTCTTGCACACGTAAACCACTTGCATACCATCGTTGCTGAAGGTATAATCGCTTTCGTCACCCATGGGCTGCTGTGGACTATCATAGGGCTCATTCGGCATCAAATCTTTGCCATCATCCGCTTTGCCATCAATCATTTTATGAAGAAAAACATGGCGATATTTTCCATCTTCCCAAGTATCCCAATGGCGATAATTTAGACCGTCAAAGATTTGAGCATTGGCTTTATTCATTTCGGGATAATAGTCAGCGGCTTGGACTTTTTCGACTTTTACTAAATGTTCTTGCAATTGATATTTTCCGTCTTTGCTGATACTTCCATCGGCCACAACAGAACCCAAGCTATCGAGTGGAGTCACAACCCCACCAATCAAGGGAATCATGTATAGTTTGGAGCTATTTTTATTGGCAGCTAAGTCGGGTACACTGGTTCGATATACCAAGTTTTTACCATCTTTAGTAACTCCAATAGCCGAAACACGCGCAACTTTTAAAAGTTGTTCGGGTGTCATAGCCGACTGCGCCATAGCAGAAGAAATTGAAAGGCAAAGGATTATGGAAAGGAATTGCTTTTTCATTTAAGTTTTCAGTTTGAGGCGGTGAATATACAAGAAAGCTAGGAAACCTAGGGCGTAACCTGGGGATTTGGTATCCTGGGGTTTAATCCCCAGGATTCGCCCACGTTTGCTACTACTTAATCTTCGCAGGAGCATTATACGCATAACGATCGCGGGCATTGAAGCCGAAGGATACTCCGAAACGTAATCCTTTATTGCTTGGAATCAGAAATGCGTTTACAGGGATATTCAATCTTCCAGACTTAAGTGTTTTCCCAAATGCGAATATAAATCCAGCTTGAATGGAAGCATCACCTCGACTGTCCAAACGTGTTATTACATCGGCATTTTCAGGGATTGGAATACTGTCGTTCAACAAAGTCCATTTATGTGTACCTGCTTCATAGTAACCTTGGCGTTTTGTTACGATTGAAAACGTTGGACCGAAAGCGAATTCCCAACCATTTTTGTTGTTACGCAATCCATTCATTATCGTAATACTTGGAATGAAAAGTCCTTGATCTAAACCAGTCAACATAGGTATAAATTCGAACAATGCCTGGAAATTTCCTTCATTCAAGTATTGCTTTTCAAACTGATAACCAAATTGAAACATCATCGATTGCGCTTCAAAACCACCATTGTTGCGATTAGCACCCATAATTGACGCCGTTTCTCCGGTGAACATCGTAAAACCCATACGCGGACCATCTGTACGTAAACGAAGTTGATAGGGGTTGTTTAACGTATTATCGAAATCGTTTTTCAAAGTGAGTTTCTTCTTGATTTCCTCATCTACAGGATTTCCCATCAATTCATCCAATGTAATTTCGATCATGTTGCGGTATTCGGCATTGATCTTTAGGAAATCGTTGGTGTGTGTGCGTTCAATGATTCCCGATTTAACATCAAGAATTCTGAAATTAACGGTAATGTTATCGCCAACAGTGCGGATACTTCCTGTGAGCATCTTATCTACATGAAGTTTGGAACCCATTTCGGTCAAGCAGATTTTCGAAAAGCAGCCCGTTAAACTTATTCCATCGCGTTTTGCGAGATAATTCATGTCGTACTGATCTAGTAATTCGTAGGTTCCAATGCGCTCCATTTTACGCATGGCCATTTCAGACAATGTGGAATGACCGCTTCCGGGAAGTGCATCATTGGCGTCAATATCACCAACGGCTAAAAGTGGACGAGATGTTTGCGCAATCAATAGTGAAAAAGAAGTTGCAGCAATAAGGAGTAAAGAAAGAGTTAAACGTTTCATAAGAATTTGTTTTGAGTTTTTGTTGAGGCAAAGTTGCAGCATCAAATAGTCACATCTTTACGGAATTTCGCTTATCTATTTCATGTAATATTGATATTTGCAATATATTCGCAATGAAAAGAAATCTATGAGCTTTATTTATTGTATTTTCTAATTTACATTTGAATTAAAAGCTAATATCACAAATTAATTAGATATTTATTACGGAATTATGCCAAACAAAATCCGAGTTCAACATCAGCAACGTTTTATTGCATTATTAAAAACACTGGTTCCTGGCCAAGTTAACCTGTGTCGCGATTTGATGGATATAATGGAAGTCAGTCAGGACGGGGCATACCGAAGATTACGTTGCGAAACAGCCATCACACTTGATGAAACCGTGAAAATTTGCTTGCATTATAGCATTCCCCTCGAAGCACTTAACAATGAAGTACCTGATGTGGTAACGTTTCAATTTAATCCGCTCGATCAAAGCCTCGATCAGTTTCAGAATTACCTGCAAACACTTACCAATCAACTTAAGGCATTTCGGAAACATCCAAATCCCGATTTTCATTACGCAGCCGAAGACATACCCATGTTTTACCATTTCGGCTTTCCAGAACTTACTGCCTTTAAGCTACTTTATTGGATGAAATCGATTCTCAATATTCCCGAGTTCGATGGCACACATTACCCATTTCCCATGGAGGAGTATTTTGATACAGAACTCTTGAAAGGACTTTATCAGCACTATTCCGAAATTCCAGGAACAGAAATCTGGACCGACGAAACCATAGAAAGCACTTTGCAACAAATCAAGTTCTATTGGGATGCTGGATTCTTTTCCACTAAAGAAGAGGCTATCAAGGTAATTGACCAAACCGAAGAACTTATTCGTCGAGTTGCCCGTCAAACCGAAACAGGACAAAAAATTGGCTACAACGGAGCATCCACGGGCGCTCCGCTCAATGTGTACCTCTGCGATTTGATGATTGGAAATAATTCCATTTATGTGAGTACTGGCGAAAGTGCCATTTCATCAATCGGCTACAATACCTTCAACTCCATACTTACACGAAACGTGGCGTTCAACAAACAACACCTTCGATGGATGGACAATCTCAAACGTAAATCCATTCAAATTAGCGGAATGGCAGAAAAGATCAGAAATCAGTTTTTCAAAGCCCAATTGAAAAAAATAGAAGTCCTGAGAGATTCTCTTTAATAAATGAGGATGCATTATAGAATGCTAAGCTCTATATTTTTCAGCATGATCACCAAAGCGAACTTGCCTTTCTTTTAACCTACCTTTGCCGATATTATGAATAAAAGCACTTTTGCAGATTTAAACCTGAGTACTCCTTTATTCAATGCATTGAATGATCAGGGTATTACACACCCAACTCCCATTCAAGAACGTGCATTTTCGGCGATGATGGCCGGAAACGATGTAGTTGGAATTGCGCAAACAGGAACGGGGAAAACGATTGCTTACTTGTTGCCTTGTTTACGTCTTTGGAAATTCTCAAAAGACAAACTTCCTCAAACGCTCATATTGGTTCCAACTCGTGAGTTGGTAGTTCAGGTGGTTGAAGAAATAAACAAGCTTACAACTTACATGAATATTGTCGCAGTAGGTGTTTATGGAGGGGCAAATATTCGAACTCAGAAAGATGCCATATATAAAGGACTCGACATTCTCGTTGCAACTCCAGGTCGTTTGCTCGATTTGGCTCTCGATGGAACTTTAAAAACCAAAACCATTAAGCGATTAGTCATTGATGAAGTTGATGAAATGTTGAGCTTGGGTTTTCGTCCGCAGTTGGAACGAATTTTTGATGTGCTTCCTCCGAAACGACAAAATCTAATGTTTTCAGCAACATTATCGGATGAAGTAGACGCGCTTATCTCCAACTATTTTAGAACACCTCTTCGCATTGAAGCCGCACCAACGGGAAGTCCTTTAGAGAATA
>JBBALS010000109.1:0-6174 GCA_040402915.1 Flavobacteriales bacterium | reverse complement strand
TGTTTAGCAGAAGGTTTGGCAGAAGATGGGATTTTACATACCATCGACAATAACCCTGAACGCGATGTATTTGTAAATCGTTTTATTGATGAAGCTAAAATGACCGATAAGATTCGCACATACATTGGTGATGCGCGTTTGGTGATTCCAACAATTACAGGTGAATTCGATATTGTTTTTATAGACGCCGATAAATCGGGGTATGCGGAATATTACGACTTGATAATAGATCGCGTAATACCTGGTGGAATAATTATAACCGATAATGTACTCTGGAGTGGAAAAGTCATTGAACCAGTGAAAGCGAATGACGAAGACACTCTGTTAATCCAAGCTTTCAACAAAAAAATTGCAGCAGACTCCCGAGTTGAAGTTGTATTACTTCCAATAAGAGACGGAATTAGTATTGCACGAAAAAGGTGAAATCAGAGATTCGTTCAAAAACACCATCAATAACGCAACCTCAATTTCTTGAAATTATCTGATTTCATTTGAATGAGCGCTTCTTTTACAATGGGATTGCTCTCATTAATACATTCGTAAAACTCGCTAATTCCCCAAATCTGATTTGCAATGATAGCGCGTAGCTGACGACGAATAAAATCTCCAGAAGTTTTAATATCTGCATCGTTTCGTTTAATCTCTTCCGCCTCAGCAGCAGTGATGAAATCATTTAATAATGCATCGGAAACTTTGAATTCTAATTTATACGATTTAAAATCAGGGAATTGTGTGCGGATACTAGCTCTATTTTGATCTACATATTTTAGTGCGAATGTGTTAAATAGCCCTTTGCGATAAACATCCGTTAAGTACTTAGAGTTTTCACTTGTATCGAGTGGAATAAATAAATCGGGCATGATGCCTCCTCCTCCATAAACCAATCGCTTGCCAAGAGTATAAAATTTAAGAGAATCGGCAAAGGAAATACTGTCACGATTAGTGAATTCTCCATGTTTAAATCGCTTGTTCAGGTCTTCGTAATAATCATCAACCCCTTTTTCGTAGGGCTTCTGAATACATCTACCCGAAGGGGTGTAATAGCGTGCGGTTGTTAATCGCATGGCTGAACCATCAGGAAATGGAAAGGAATTTTGGACAAGACCTTTTCCAAATGAACGGCGACCAATGATTAAACCTCGATCTAAATCTTGAATTGCGCCTGAAACAATTTCAGATGCCGAAGCAGAACCTTCATCAATGAGCACAATGAGTTTTCCTTTTTCAAAAATCCCAATATCTGTAGATGTGTAATCAGTTTTAGAACCTGGCTTTCTCCCTTTGGTATAAACAACCAAATTATTTTCTGTTAATACTTGATCGGCAATATCGATTGCGGTTTGAAGGTATCCACCACCATTTCCAGTTAAGTCGATGATTAGGTTTTTCATTCCCGACTTTTTCAACTTTTCGAGACTGGTAAGAAATTCTGTACCCGAAGTGGCGCTAAAACGACTGAGTTTAATATAGCCCGTTTCCGGATCCGCCATATACGCAGCATCGATACTTGTAAGCGGAATTTTATCGCGTGTGATGCTGTATTCAATCAGATTCTTCACTCCTTTTCTAAAAATACTCACTTTAACAACAGTACCTCTTGTTCCACGGAGACGGCTAATTACATCTTTATTTTTTACTTTGATACCAGCCATATTCTCACTTTCTATTTTCACGATTTTATCTCCGGCGAGGATACCCAATTTTTCGGAAGGGCCACCTACAATGGTATTCACCACAACAATGGTATCTTCTAAAATATTGAATTGTATTCCAACTCCATCAAAATTTCCAACCAATGGCTCTTCCATTTCTTTGAGCTCTTCTTTGGAAATATAAACTGAATGTGGATCAAGTTCTTTTAACATGGCCCGAATTCCTTCCTCTACGATTTGATGCGAGCTTACCGTATCAACGTAATTATTGTTCAGATAATACAAGAGATAATCGAGCTTTTCGGTTTCTTTATTCGCATTTCGTTGGGCTAGAACGGACAAAGAGAAAAAAGAAAATGCAAATAGAGAAAGGAATTTAATATTCATGCTTAGCTTATGATTTATGCAAATAAAGAAAATTGATTGAAACAACTAACGTAATGATTGCAAGAAGATTTCATTTCAGTTAAAAAAAAACCTCCGCTCTTGAGCGGAGGTTTAAAGGCAAAGATGTTCAAGTATGATATCAGATTAGATCTTTTTCACGTTGATTGCATTCAAACCTTTGCGGCCTTCGATCACGTCGAAAGAAACATTGTCTCCTTCGTTAATTTGATCAATTAAACCTGTTACATGAACAAAAACCTCTTGGTCGGAATTGTCCACTTTAACGAAACCGAAACCTTTGGTTGCGTTAAAGAATTTAATAGTACCTGTTTTCATTAAGATAAATTGTTGATTCGATAAAAATACAAGAAACCTTGAAAGCTTCTGCATGCAAATTAAAAAAAATATCTATCACCAATAATTTAATTTAATCCATTCATTTATTGGGAATTAAATTAATTCCGCCCATCCATTTAGGAGAAAAATAAAGTTACACAACAACTTGTAATATAAAAATACTACTTGTTTCGGTGATATTTTAATGAGTTCAATAAAAAAATCAATTGATTCAAAATCAAGTTGTAAACGCTAAAAAAAATTACACTGCTTGATTTTTACTTGCCTTTTTACTGCCGTCGTACATTTCATAACGAACTAATCGACACTCAAGTGGCCCATTAAACAACTTGATTTTACGTGATGGACGAAGACCAATTTTATTCAATGCTTCTTGGTTTGAAGTAAAAATCCAGGCTTCCGAACCGCCATACGTGTGTTTAAGCGTACTGCCAATCATTCCGTAAAGTGCATCAATATCTTCGGGCTGCATGCGTTCACCATAAGGTGGATTTAAAAACAAGAACGAGCGTTTCCCAGGATTGACGTGTTTTTCGAATGGCAAATTTTCAAATTGTATATCCCCTTCAACACCGGCTTCACGTGCATTTTCACGCGCCAATTCAACCGCAGCAAAACTTCTGTCACTTGCTTTTATTGAAACAGGAAATTCCGTTATTTTCTTGTTCAAGCTTTCCAAAATTGTATCGAAAAGTTCTTGATCAAAATCTCTCCAATGTTCAAAGGCAAAGCCTGGACGAAAAATGCCCGGAGGAATGTTGTTCGCTATTAATGCTGCTTCAATTGAGAATGTTCCAGAACCACACATTGGATCAACCAAGGGGAAATGGTGCGACCAATTGCTCATTAATAATATTCCTGCAGCCATTACTTCACTCAATGGAGCTTTCACTTGTTCTTTTCTATAACCACGACGATGCAAACTCGACCCAGAACTATCTAAGTAAATAGTTACTTCCTGATCGCGCACGTAAACACTTATATACATGTTGGGTTCTTTGGAATCGATAAATGGACGGCGGCCAACTTCTTTGCGAAAACGATCGGCAATGGCATCTTTAGCTAATTGACTCACAAACATGCTATTGGTAAACATCTCACTAAATAGCAAGGAATCAATAATCATGGTTTTATCAACATCAAAATACACATTCCAATCAATATCGAAAATGGCCTTGTAGAAATCGTCGTTCGATTTAAAAGTAAATTTATGAATCGGTTTAAGTACCCGTAATCCGGTTCTCAAAGCAAGATTCAACTTATATAAAAATCCCTGATCGCCTTTGCAGCTAACTGCTCTAACCATTCGTTCTACATCGGCACCTCCTAAATTACGCACTTCCGATTCAAGTACTTCTTCCAAACCTGCATACGTGCGAATGAGGATCTCGTGTTGTTCTGATTCCATTGTATTAAAACTATAATTTTATTTCATTGATTTTCAATTATCTAACATCAATCACTTCAATTTTGTTTAACGTTTTTTCACTTTTAGTAAACATTATTTCAAGGTTGCTGTTTGATAGGACAATGTTAAACCAATTAAACAAAACCAAACTGATGAAAAAAATTTTTACTCTTTTAACAGCTTCTTTTATGACATTAGCTGTCAATTCCCAAACTATCGTTGACATAATTGTTGCAAGTCCAGTTCACACAACATTGGAAACAGCAGTTATTGCAGCCAACCTTCAAGGTACTTTATCTGGTCCTGGTCCATTCACTGTGTTTGCACCAACAGATGCAGCTTTCGCAGCATTACCTGCAGGAACAGTTGATGCTCTGTTAGCTAATATCCCAGCTCTTACAAATATTTTAACGTATCATGGTGTAGCTGGAACTGCATTATCTAGCAGTCTGACTAACGGACAAATGATTACAACGCTTCAAGGTCAGAAAGTAACAATTAGCGTTAATAACGGAAATGTGTTCGTCAATAATGCATATGTTACCGTTGCTGATATTGTTGCTTCAAACGGCGTAGTGCACGTTATTGATGCAGTTTTACTACCGCCAACAGGGACAGTTGTTGATGTTATTGTGAACAGTCCAAATCATACAACACTTGAAGCTGCTGTTATTGCAGCTGGTCTTGCGGGAACATTGTCTGGAACAGGTCCATTCACGATTTTTGCACCAACTGATGCAGCATTTGCAGCTTTACCAGCTGGTACTGTGCAAGCTTTATTAGCCGACATTCCTGCACTTACTAATATTTTGACTTATCATGCTGTTGCAGGGAACGCTTTTTCTGCAGGATTGAATGATGGCCAAATGATTATGACCGTTCAAGGTCAAGATGTAACGGTTACGATTAATAATGGAACCGTTTTCATCAACAACGCACAAGTTATTGTTGCCGACATCGTTGCTACTAATGGTGTAGTTCATGTTATTGATGCTGTTCTTTTACCAGCAGCCCCAGTAAGTAATGGGACTGTTGTTGATATTATTGTTAACAGCCCTGATCACACAACTTTAGAAACTGCAGTTATTGCAGCAGGTCTTGCAGGAACATTGTCTGGAACTGGTCCTTTTACAGTATTCGCTCCTACAGATGCTGCTTTTGCCGCAGTTCCAACTACTACATTAAACGCACTTCTTGCAGATCCTAACGGATTGCTTACTGATGTTTTATTGCACCATGTTGTTGGAGCAACTGCTTTATCAACTGATCTAATGAATGGGCAATCTGTTCCAACTTTATTTGGTGACAATGTTATTGTTACCATCGATTTAGTTGGTAATGTTTCCATTGATAATGCAAATGTTATTGTTGCTGATATCGAAGCTACGAATGGTGTTGTTCACGTAATCGATGCAGTTTTAGTTCCAGCAACGTTGGGAGTTAATAACGTTTCTAATTCTAAAATTGGAGTATACCCTAATCCTGTTTCTGATGTTCTTCGTTTCAACTTAGGACAAACAACACCAAATACTACTTACCAAGTTTTCAATCAAACTGGTGCATTAGTTCTCTCTGGTAAATTCAATTCAACTTCTACTTTTATATCTGTTGAAGATTTACAATCAGGATTATACACAGTAAGTGTTTTAGAAAATAACAAAATGAGTTCTATTCGTTTTGTGAAAAAGTAAATTCAAATTACAAACCATCCAAAAGAGCTGCTCCAAAAGGGCAGCTTTTTTTTTGAAGTATGACTAATCAATAAAATTCGTTGATTGTAATTTAAAAACAATCGCTTGTTGTACTTTTGCTGCAATGGAAGAAAATCATCGGGAAGAGTGGTTTAAGGAGTGGTTCAATTCTCCTTATTATCATTTGCTTTATGCAAATAGAGATGCACAAGAAGCAACATTCTTTTTGGATCACCTGATCGCATACCTTAATCCTAAGAAAGAGTCATTCATGCTCGACCTTGCTTGTGGAAGAGGACGGCATTCCGTTTATCTTCATAGCAAAGGGTTTGATGTAACAGGAGTAGATCTTTCTGAAGAAAACATCCGATTTGCTTGTAAACAGGAACAAATTGATTTGCAATTTTTCGAACATGATATGCGTCAATTGCTTGCTACCAATGCATTCGATTATATTTTCAATTTATTTACAAGCTTTGGTTATTTCGATCACGATTCAGACAATTTACGTGTGGTGAGAAATATCGCGCAATCGCTTCGTACAGGAGGAATACTAATTCTAGATTTTTTAAATGTGGAGAAAATTCGATCGAAGGGATTTGTTGATGAAGAAAAAAATATTGAAGGAATTCACTTTCATATTCACCGCGAAATTTTTGAAAAAAAAGTAGTTAAATCA
>JBBALS010000108.1:0-6190 GCA_040402915.1 Flavobacteriales bacterium | reverse complement strand
AATTCCAAACGTGAGTTATCGTGTTCGGAAATGAATATGGTTTTCTTATCTGTTGATTCAACTAGAAAACGCTTCACCATGTATTCTTTTGTTTCTCCATCATAATAAATGGCAGACACTGGCTGTCGTGGGTCAAAGAGACCGAGTTGAATTAAGTCCTCATCAAAATGCGTACTTGGATCGGGAGCATACAATTTATATGTTCCACTTTGCATTAAAGCAAGGATTTTATCACCAGCAGCAAATGATCCTAATAAATCACCTCGTCCTTCAGCATTTAAACGTTTAACGGAATCATCCCACCAAATTTGACGAGCACTCAAAGTAGATTGTCCGCGTTCTTTCAAGATAATTTTGCGAATTGGAATCTTACTCAAAATATTACCACCAGCTCCGCGACCTTTAATAGTAAGCGTTCCAAAATCAAAATCGAACATGGTCTTTTTCAATTTCGGACGTGGCTTCAAGAAAATCTGCAGGGTTTCAATTTCTCCGTTCGGGTTCGCACTTAAATAGATCACACGACTTCCTTTGGTGCCCTTGGTCATATCGTATTCTTTGTCGCGAATTACCCCGCTTATCGAGAATCGTTTCACGTAATATGGACCTGTTTTCCCGTCTTGATAAACCAAATTGTACGTGGTGCGATCATCGTTTTTACGAAACACATTAACGTGCATAATTTCCTTGCCGAGAAAAGCTTTGTCGCTAATTTTGGTAACGATCATCATTCCATCGGCACGCATTACAATAATGTCGTCTATGTCGGAACACTCGCTTACATATTCATCTTTCTTTATTCCATAACCAACAAATCCTTCCAAGCGGTTCACATACAATTTCTCGTTGTTGATTACCACTTTCGAAGCTTCGATGGTATCGAACATCCGAATTTCGGTTTTACGTTCACGACCGGCGCCGTATTTCTTTTTCAGATTTTGATACCAAGCGATGGCATAATCGGTAAGATTTGCAAGGTGGTGCTCACAGATAGCAATTTTCTCTTCGATTCCTTTGATGTATTCATCTGCTTTGAATGCATCAAATTTAGAAATACGCTTGATTCGAATTTCAGTCAAGCGCACAATATCATCTTGCGTTACATCACGACGCAATTTTTTACGGAATGGCTTTAAACCTTTGTCGATTGCTTCAATAACCGCTTCCCAGGTTTCACATTCCTCAATATCACGGTAAATGCGTTCTTCGATGAAAATCTTTTCGAGTGAACTGAATTGCCATTGTTCTTCGAGTTCGGCTTTTTCAATTTCTAACTCGCGTTGCAGCAAATCGCGCGTATTTTTTACAGAAAGTCGAAGTATTTCTGAAACACCAACAAAACGAGGTTTATCATTTTCGATGATTACGGCATTCGGCGAAACGGAAATTTCACAGGATGTAATCGCATACAAAGCATCGATGGTTTTATCGGGTGAAATGCCAACTGGCAAATGCACCAAAATTTCCACTTTATCGGACGTGTTGTCCTCAATTTTTCGAATCTTGATTTTCTCTTTATCGTTTGCCGCAAGAATTGTATCAATCAAAGAGCCGGTTGTCGTTCCAAAAGGAAGGTCGGTTATGATGAGTGTATTTTTATCGAGCTGACTTATTTTCGCACGAATACGAACTTTTCCACCACGTGCACCATCGTTGTATTTACTGAAATCGGCCATTCCACCCGTAACAAAATCAGGGAGAATTTCGAATGGTTTGTTTTTAAGAACAGCAATACTCGCATCGAGCAATTCATTGAAATTGTGTGGTAGGATTTTACATGATAATCCTACAGCAATACCTTCAACACCCTGCGCAAGTAGCAAAGGAAATTTAACAGGAAGTGTCATCGGCTCCTTGTTACGACCATCATAACTCAGTTGCCAATGCGTGGTTTTGGGATTGAATAATATTTCACCAGCCAGTTTAGAAAGACGCGCTTCAATGTAACGAGGCGCTGCAGCCGAATCGCCGGTGTAAATATTTCCCCAGTTTCCTTGACAATCAATTAATATATCTTTTTGTCCCAACTGCACCAAAGCATCGCCGATAGAAGCATCGCCATGTGGATGGTACTTCATGGTGTGCCCAATTACGTTCGCTACCTTGTTGTAACGGCCGTCGTCGAGTTCCTTCATGGAATGTAAAATGCGGCGTTGAACAGGTTTTAATCCATCCTCAACATAGGGAACAGCACGCTCAAGAATTACATAAGATGCATAATCCAAAAACCAATTTTCATACATCCCCGAAACGTGCGTAATTCTCTCCGTAGATTCATTATCAACAGGGGAATCGTGTGGTTCAGGTTGTTCGTTTGCTTCTTCAGGGATTTCTTCCAACATGGTATGCAAAAATAGAAAATGGAAGTCCTTCATAAAATAGCAAACCTCAAGGAGTTGTTAACAATGCGGGTGAATTATTACCGAGATTTATGAAATTCGATTCGATTGCAAAAGTATTTTCTATTTTGCGGTGTTTAAATGAGACGAATAATAGGTTATGACTAATCAAACGGGTAAAAAACGATTATCATTTTGGCAAATTTGGAACATGAGTTTTGGGTTCATGGGAATTCAATTTGGCTGGGGCTTACAAATGGCCAATATGAGTTCTATTTATGAAAATCTCGGAGCTAAACCCGAAGATATTCCGGCATTGTGGTTAGCTGCTCCATTAACTGGATTGTTGGTTCAACCCATAATTGGTTACATGAGCGATCGCACTTGGCATCCAATTCTAGGACGAAGAAGGCCGTATTTTTTGGTAGGGGCAATCTTAAGTTCGCTTTGTTTGTTAATTATGCCCAATGCTTCCACTTTGTGGATGGCAGCTGGTTTACTCTGGATTTTAGATTCTTCGATCAACATCAGCATGGAACCATTCCGCGCGTTTGTAGCTGATAAATTACCGCAGGAGCAACGAACCATTGGTTTCAGTATGCAGAGTTTTTTTATTGGAGTAGGGGCGACCATTGCGAGTGCCTTGCCTTGGATTTTTACTAATTGGTTTCATGTTGAATCGACAGCTCAAGCAGGTAGCGTTGCCAATAATGTGAAATGGAGTTTTTATTTGGGTGCGATTGCTTTTTTGGGGGCAGTTCTTTACACTGTTTTTAAAACAACCGAACAAGCTCCATCCGAAAGCGAATTGATAGCATTGAAAAAAGAAAAGAAAGGCTTAGCAGAGGGAGCTTCGGAAATTGTTTCAGCAATAAGTAACATGCCTAAAATGATGAAGCAAATTGCATTGGTTCAGTTTGTTACTTGGCCTGGATTGTTTTTGATGTGGTTTTATTATACACCAACAGTTGCCGCCGAAATTTTTGGCGGAGTTGCAGGAAGTACCGCCTATTCAGAAGGACAAAATTATGCAGGTTTGACTTATTCGTTCGAGAACATCATCACCTTATTATTTGCCTTGTGCTTGCCTTTTTTAGCATCGAAATTCGGAAGTAAATTGACGCATTTTATATGCTTAATCATTGGAGGTTTGGGTCTAATTTCGATAAATTTCATTGCGGGTCCAGATTCCAAATGGATGTTGTTTATGGTAATGGGGATGGTTGGAATTGCCTGGAGTAGTATTTTATCGATGCCTTATGCCATGTTATCCGATTGTTTGCCATCAAACAAAATTGGTATTTACATGGGGATTTTCAATTTCTTTATAGTAATTCCTGAAATTATTGCATCCTTATTTTTTGGAAAAGTAATGGAGCATTTTCTAGATGGATCAAGAGTCGCTGCTGTTTCCATAGGCGGTGGATTGTTAATTTTAGCAGCCCTACTCACATTGAGAATTGATAATGAAAAATGATTGAAATCCATTCAGCATATTATCGAATCTTTAAAGATTTTATGGATATGTAAACCCTCCTGGATTAGGAATAATGTTCCGATTACAGAACGACCTTGAAGATGCCGCAAGTTCTTGTGCAAAATGGGTTCGACCCCAGCGGGGTCAAATATCCATAAAAATGAATTTTTACAAAATTAGTTCGACCTCGGCGGGGTCGCATATTATCTCGTATCGTCAATGATTTTAAACAAATGTAAACCCTTCGGGATTAAGCATAATTATTCGATGTAAAACCGACCTTTAAAATGTCATATATCCATAGGTTATGGTGTTATTGAAATTTACTATATAATTGCAAAATGGAAAATACAAATGACGCACCTATATCTTCAAGTAAAAAAATAAAATGGAGCATTGTTTTACTCTATTTATTCTTTTTCCTTTTGATTACTTATTTATCGGTCCAACTTTGGAAATCCGAAAACAACAAGAATTCCCTTACTCAGAAATTGGAAAAACAGCTCGAGGAGCAAGAGCAAAAAATAAATCTTTTAAACTCTACAGTAAACAAGCAATCTGGTTTGTTGAAAGAATATAAACCTTATCAAGCTGTAATACGATCTGCTGCATTACGCGATTCAATTTATAAGTTATTGCCCTACAAATTTGGAGATAAGGTTTTGGTAATGCCTGATAGCGCTAAGGCAATAATTAACTCAGTCCAAATTAATGGTAATGCAAGTGAATACAGCATTAAATATTGGGTTCGAACATCCAAAGGAAATTACGAAGCAATATCAATAAGCGATTTGATGAAAGTGGAGTAGTTTAAAAAATAAGAGGCCACTTTTGGTAAATATTTTTACATAAAAACGTGCTTTTGATTTTGTACTATTTAATTTTGCATTTACCATTTTTATATTTCAATGAAATATATTTATAAATCAATTTCCCATTTATTTAATAAATTCAAACAACTGCCCTCCTGGTTTATTCTATCATCCATCGGAATATTTTATGTTTTGCTCTGTTTGCATTTCAATTACGAGCGTGTTTTAAATACGGATTGTTCTTATCAACTATTTAACATAGTAAACAAGAAAACGTTTTTTTTTCAAGAATATCGATTGGGTGTATTCCTAACTCAGGTCCCATTAAATATTGCCATTTTCTTTAAAATGCCAATAGAGTTATTGGTTTATGTTTATTCTTTAAGTTTTCCAGTTTTATATTCAATTATTGGCTGGATATGTTGGCGTTTTTTAAAATCAAAAGAAGCCACTCTTGCCATTGCGCTTTCAATGATTACGGGTGTAGGAACTTCATTTTTTCACTTTATTACTGAAACTCATTTGTTGATTGTTATTAGTTGTTTAACCTATGCAATTCTTCAAAAAAACATTACTTATCAAAAACCTTGGCATTTTACAATGTTGTTATTTACTTCTACAGCTTGGGCTTTTATAACTCATCCTAATGCACTATTTACAATTGTTTTTGTTGTTGGTTTGTCGTTCATCCAAAAAAAACAGTCACTAAGAAAGACAATAATTATTTTATTTTTTATTGGATTACTAATGGCCTTGAAGATTATTCTAACTCCAAAAGGTTCCTATGATTCAAATCAATACAGCGAATTACTTTTATTTAAAAATAAAATTGGTCATATATACTCTTTGAATTCTGTTAAATTTATTTTAGCAAGATTTCGACAGCTCTATGTTCCTGTGTTAATTATGTTTGTTGCAATTGGCGTTTTTTACAAAAAGAAATGGGAGATATTGTTTACAATAATTTCATTTAGTATATATACCATATTATCCATAATCACATTCAGCAAAGGAGACTCCGATGCAATGATGGAAAAATCGTTTATGCCTGGAATCTTTATGATTGTTATGCTTTTTAGTATATTTATTTATAGTGCTAAACAGATTTCATTTGCAAATATTCTGGTTGTAATAATAGCGCTATTTTCTTTTGTGGGTATTAATAAAGCGGGAGGTTCTTATTCACGGAGAATTAAATTATTAACTACTATTGTTACTCATTCGGATTCAGGATACCCTAAAATTCTCGCAAGTTTTTCTGATTATGATACTACAGTTTTAAGATTCTCCGAATGGGCAACAAGTATCGATACCTTGTTTTTAAGTTTATGTATTGCTGAAAAACCTCGAACCATTTTTATTGTAAATAATAAACATGATTATGCAAATGATATTAAGGATAAAAACATTTTTATGTATTTGCCATGGAAACAAATTCATATGAACGAACTAAATGTCGATTATTTCAAGTTGCCAGATGTTCCTTATCGATTGAAAACGAATTAGTTCAATTAATAAGTTCGAGGTTCAATAAATGAATTACATAAAAACGTGTAAAAGAA
>JBBALS010000107.1:1757-6250 GCA_040402915.1 Flavobacteriales bacterium | reverse complement strand
TCACTTTCATATTGCACCTTATTAAGAATTAAATTAGGTTTGAATTCTATATTTACCCATCCTTTTTATACCGTAATCATGAAAACCCTTTTACTCACCATCTCCTTTTTTACATTCTCTTATGCCGCATTCGCTCAAATTCCAAAAGGAATGGATGTTTATGATGGATGGGCTTGCACCAAGAAAGGAGACACGCTTCGTGGTAAAATTTGCAACATCGATCCGAAATCTGGTCAACGCTTAGACAAAATTTTTCTTTTCGATTCTGCTAACAAGAAAAGCCGTTTAGGTCCGGAAAAATTAAGTTCTTATTTCATGGACGGAAAACTATTCGAATATATAATAGTAGAGGAAGGCGCTGTTGCTGCTCCAATGCATAAGGCAATTACAGGCGATTTGTGTTTGTATTATGGTTGGTTTCCATTAATGGAAAGCACGCCTCAAAAGTTTGTGTACGAAAGAGCAATCTTTTTAAAGAAGAAAGATCAAACAGGGTATATTGAAGTATTAGATAAAAAATTCCAGAAAAACATGGCTTTGTATTTCAAAGGAGATGAAGATATTGTTCAATTAATTAAGGACAATAAATACGAAGCGAAGGATATTGAAAAGATTGTAACGGCCTACAACGCGAAAAACTAACCGCATTTGGTTTGGGTAAATTTCCAAATTCTTCAATTTCAAGATAACATTCCTATATTATGTTGTTTTAAAATTGATGACTTAGAGTGAAAGATTCTTTTTGTTATTGACAGTATACTTCATTGGCCCAACACTGTCAATCTTCTCTTTTTAGTAGAATTGCCCTCTTTTAGCAAAATTAAAGTTTAATTAATCGATACATTTGCACTATAAATACATAAGTATTGTAGTAAATTAATTTGCATTGTTAATAATTAAATGTAAGTTTGCATCTACAACCTAACTAATCAATTTTAAAAATCATGAAGTTTTCTACTTTTTCAAGTTTATCTATGATTGCAGCAGCAATGCTTGTGTCTGGAACTGTTGGAGCTCAAGTTACTGCTACAAGCGTTTCTAGTTTCACTCAAGGAATGCGTGCTGATGGCGTTTCTCCAATTGGAGTTACTCGTAGCAACCCTAACAATGCTCTTGGAGCGATTAACGTAAACGATGTTAACATCGGCGAAGCATCAAACAATTCTTCTTCTGTTGAGTTTGTATCTCTTGGCTTTGGCGGTGAAATCGTTTTAGAATTTGCAAGTCCTATTTGCAATCAAGCTGGAAACGACCTAACTGTTTTTGAAACATCTTACGGAACTCCTTCTTGTGCTTCTTGGCCGGAAAAAGCGTTAGTTTACGCTCGTCAAGATGATTGTCAGCCTTGGATTCTTATCAGCCCTGTTGATGGAGCTTGCCAAAATGCTGATTTAGATTTAGGTGTTCTTAGCTGGGCTAAGTATGTTAAAATCGAAGACATCACAAACCCAACAACATTCCTTGCTAACAACCAAGATGGTTATGATGTTGACGGAGTGGTTGGATATTCTACTTGTGGCGGTGCTGCTATTTCTGCGGCAAATAAATATTCTCCAAGTGCTGTTGTTACTTCAACACAAGGTCCTCGTAAAAACGGAACTGCAGTACCTGCAAGTCGTTCAATTCAAAGTAAAATGCTAGGTGCTCCTCAAATGAGCGATGCTTCTACTTCAGCTGCTAACTACCCATTCTACTCAATGGGTTATGCTGGAACGGTAACATTGTCTTTTCCTTACACGATTTTGAATAATGCAGGAGTTGACTTAGCTGTTTATGAGACTACATTCGGGGATAATGCTTCTCGCAGCTGTGCTAGCTATCCTGAAAAAGCAAGATTTGAAGGATCTGCTGATGGTTCAACTTGGTTCGATCTTGAAGCCGTTGCTAATTCCGACGATGCAGGTTCTGTTCTTTGCCGCGATGGTCAATTAAACATTCCTGCTGCTCAAGCGGGTATAAACTATATCCGAGTTACTGATGTAACAGTAGCGTTTGGTTCAAGTTCTACTGATGCTTACGATATCGATGGTATCGTAGGTCTTGGTCAGTGTTTAAATACTCTCCCTCCACTGCCAGGTAGAATCTCTACTGATGAAGTAATTGGTGAAGGTGAATTTGGAATCGAAGTTTCTCCAAACCCAGCTTCTGATTTCGCTGTATTGAATGTTTCTGGATTAAACAACATGGAAAACTATTCTATCAAAGTAATTGATATGATGGGTCGTGTTATTTCTAACGAAACTGTTAACAATTCAACTGGTAGTTTCTCTCAATCAATTAACATCAACAAATTAACTGCTGGTATCTATATGATTTCTGTTGAATCTAACGGAAACCGTGAAGTAACGAAGTTGATTAAAAAATAATCAGAGTTTTCTCTGAGAAAAGCCCCAACGTTTTACGTTGGGGCTTTTTTTATGCTAAAATTTTATAATTGTAAAATAGCAATTACTTAATTCCGTTATTCAGAAAATAATATCCCATTCATTTGTATTAATCGCTGCAATTGTGGTTATTTTTACTAAAACTTTGTGGCTTATTAAAAAGCACCTCTCTTTCGTTTTTCTGTTATTCTTCTTGAATGTGTTGTCCGCAAATATCACTGCGCAACAACATCAAAAAACGCCATCGGTTCAGGAAGTCTATTCGTATATTGTTTGTGCTGGAATTAAATTTCCTGATATTGTTTTAAGACAAGCAATCTGGGAAACAGGTTGGTTTAAATCGAAACACATGATTCACAAAAACAATCTGTTTGGATTTAGGCATTCTAAAAAATACATGAGTTTTACAAATTGGAATGAATGTGTTGATTACTACAAAAACTGGCAATTGAGGCAATACACAAAAGAAGGAGAGGATTATTATGCTTTCTTGGTTCGAATAAAGTATGCTCAATCGAAGAAATACATTGAATGCTTAAAGAGCTTAAACGTTAAAACAGCAAAGGTTAATTGCAATGAAAAATAGGCTTGTAGAAACTTTATTGCTTCTTCTATTAACCACCGCGCTCTTAACTATCATTTCATTTATCCCATTTCAATTGGGTGAATTTGGAAGCCCTGACTTTCTTTCTGAAATAAAAACAAAGAACTCTTCAAAACAGGTTGTTCATAAATCGGGAGAACAACTAGCTACTCAAGATTCTGCATTTGTTGTACCGACTATATTATTAGCCGACACTTCCATTAGCAGCTTCGGCGACTTGAGTGCTTTCTTTGAAGCATTGTATTCGCTTCATCAAAAAGCACAGTCTATTCACGTGGCCTATTATGGCGACTCCATGATAGAAGGCGATCTTATAACGATGGATCTTCGAAAAAGTCTGCAGCAGCGGTTTGGTGGTCGGGGTATTGGATTTATGCCACTTACTTCGGCTACAGCGGAATTTCGGACAAGCATTTCGCATCAGTTTAATGAGAATTGGACGACCTATCATTTCAATAACAAACCACCTGAAGGTATTGACTTAGGATGGAGCGGTTTTTCGTTTCGGCCGCAGCCGGGAGCAAATGCACGTTTTAAGAAATCGAAATGGCAAGATGCTTTTCGCCATGTTGAATTATTCTACAAAAGTGCTTCCGCAGGAAAATGGAGTATTACAAAACACGACACTGATTCGGAGATTGCTTTCGATGCTGCAGATTCCATTACAACACTTGCGCTTGATGATAGCATTCATTTTGAAGATATTTCACTGAAACTCATCGAAGGAAATCCAACGGTGATGGGTTTAAATTTTGAAGATGGGCCGGGGATTTATGTCGATAATTATTCGTTTCGAGGAAATTCTGGAGTGCCCCAAAATACAATCAAAGACGAAACATATCAGTTTGCATCTAATCAGCTAAACTGCAAACTCGTGGTTTTGCATTATGGACTCAATGTGGTTGGGCATAATGTGGGCGATTACTCTTGGTATCTTCAGTCGTTTCGGAAGACCATTCGTAAATTCAAACGTACATTTCCAAATGCAACAATCATTATTTCGAGCGTTGGTGACAAATCGCATAAATCGGGGCAACAGTACCACACCGAATCTGACATTCCATTGTTTGTTGGTATGCAGGCAAAATTAGCGCGCGAAGAAGGAGTTGTTTTTTGGAATCTTTACCAAGCAATGGGCGGTTACGATTCAATGAAACGCTGGGTAGAACAAGAATCACCTCGCAAAGCAGCCAAAGACTACACCCATTTTAATCATGCAGGCGCAAAAACGGTTGCTACATTATTCTACGATTGGCTGATGAAAGAATACGAAGTTTACCTTGGAGAGAAACTCGAGAATATGTCGAATCCCGAAGCCTTCATCGCAAAACCAATTTCGAAATGAGTAAAATTCTAATGTTCATTTTGCTTGTTTCGGGATCTATCAGCGCCCAAAGTGATTCGCTTTCGTGTATTAAAGACTCACTGAATTTTATTCAAAACAAGTCGGGCCTTTCTGCTTTCTTAAAGTCCACAAATCAATTCACCAAAGGCGACATACCCGA
>JBBALS010000107.1:0-1747 GCA_040402915.1 Flavobacteriales bacterium | reverse complement strand
CCGAGCTTCGTGTTGTTCATCTTGGTGACTCTCATGTGCAAGCGGGCTTTTTCTCAGAACCCATTCGCAACGATTTGCAATTGCAATTTGGGAATGCGGGAAGAGGGCTCGTTTTTCCTTATCAAGCAGCAGGCACAAATGGTCCGAGTGACTATAATTTTGGTTCTGCTCAGGTTTGGAAATCGAAACGAAATTGCATCAACAAAAGCAATTTACCTACAGGCATTTCGGGACATACCATTTATAGTAAACAGCTTAGTGCGCGACTAAATTTCAAAGCCCGAAATCGTTTAAACATCGGAACGCCGAATCGAATTGTATTGTATCATGCATCCTTGGCCGATAGCAATTTTAGTTATCTCCTTACCGATAGTTTGGGGAATGGAATTGCAGAATTAGATAAAGACAAGAGTAGTAATATGCGCTCCGAATTCACAATTCTAAAACCGGTTTCTACCTGGAGAGTTCTGCACGATACGATTGCAAAAACAGGTAGCTCTTCTACCCTCTTTGGCGTTTCGCTTGAGAATGAAAGCAAAGGTGCTTTGGTTCATACCATTGGTGTGAATGGGGCAGAATATCAGCATTATTTACACAGCGAATTTTTCATCAAACAGCTCGCTGAACTAGGTGCCGAATTGGTCATTATTTCTTTGGGGACCAACGAAGCATATAACTTGGGCGTTTTCGACTCGCTCATTTTCGAGGCCCAGGTTGATTCCTTTTTAACCGAGGTGCAAACCGCATTACCCAATGCATCCATTTTAATTACAACTCCTCCTGGAATTGGTCAGGCGGTTCGCGTTTCTGGAAGAAGAAAACGTAAAACGTATCGTTACATTGAAAACAAAAACATTCCCATTGTATGTTCCGTTTTGCATAAACAAGCCATCAAACACAATGCAGCTATTTGGGACTTTTACCAAATTATGGGAGGACGCGATGCTATGAATTTTTGGGCAGCAAAGGGTCTAACGGACAAACGCAGGATTCATTTTAGTCGCAAAGGATATTTGATTCAAGGTTCATTATTAAAGGAAGCTATTCATAGCGAGATAATACAATTTCAGCAAAAATATGATTGATTTCCCCCTTCTGAAATCCTTGTTGGTTTATCAACCAGAAGATCCATTGTTGTTTAACAGCAGTTTCTTTCTGTACTTTTTGACGCTGTTTTTTGCCGGGTATTTTTTATTGCGAAATCGTGCATCTGCCCGCATAGCTTTTGTTTCCATCTTCTCTCTTTATTTTTTCTATAAGGCCTGTGGCTGGTATGTTGGATTAGTTTTATTGGCAGCCGTTGTCGATTTTAATTTAAGTGCACTTATCTATAAAACTCGAACCGTTTTTAAGCGCAAGTTGATGTTGGTCTTTAGTTTAATCATCAACCTTGGATTACTTGCCTATTTCAAATACACCGATTTCTTTATTGAAATCGTAAATGGCTTCCAAACAAATCAAATAAAGCCCTTGCACTTGATTTTACCCGTTGGTATTTCCTTTTATACATTCGAAAACATCAGTTACACCATCGATATTTACCGAAGATCGTTTAAACCCGTGAAGCGATTCGGTGATTACCTCTTTTTTCTTTCTTTCTTCCCAAAGTTAATGATGGGGCCCATTGTGAGAGCCGCCGATTTTATTCCGCAAATTCGAAAGCCCGTTTGGCTAAACAGCCAAGATATTTCGAAAGGATTCTTTTTAATTGCAACCGGCTGTATTAAGAAGGTTGTTATCTCGGATT
>JBBALS010000106.1:0-6257 GCA_040402915.1 Flavobacteriales bacterium | reverse complement strand
GTATCGCCTAGAAGATGTTCTGATGGAGTTGCAAATTCCTTGTTTGTTGAATTTTGAATTTGTCCAAAACACCTGATAGTAAAAATGAAAACGAGGCCAATCATTCCAATATGAAATTTAATTCTGCTTCTATTTATCATTTAGTTTTTCTTGTGTTTCGTCGAACCAATATCAATTTTTAATTTTCAAGTGGCGAATTCTACTCCAACTCTTTTAAAATACGCCAGCTTTTTGGTAAGGCATTATTGATTCTATTGGGAAGTATGTTTCCCCAGCCCAAACCGAGGCCTTGGAAATTCATTCGATGCCAACCTTTGCAGTCGCTTCTTCCACGAAGTGCTTCCTTTTTTAAATAGTGCAAAGCTTCCTCTCGTTCTAATTCTATTTGAGGAATATCTTTTCGTAATAATGAACTCAGCGCCATTTCATGGGATGGAATAAAATCTTTCCCTTTCATTTCACCAGCAAGCACGCCGCATTTAAAAATGTGCAAATGTTTGAGTAATGGAGGAATCGCTTCGTTCAATGCCATTGGTATTACTCCTGCTCCGAGATGAGTTTCTGAATATAAAAATGCTTCTGGTTGCGCTATCCATTGAGCAACTTGAGCTGGAATGCTTAATGTTCGGAATGTCTGTTTGAAAAAGGGGATTTCGGCTTCGGAAGTTTTTCGGATAGCAGATAAATAAAATCCTTCGCCATCAATTTGTCCGGGATAAAAGCGATAACCCACCGGAGTTTTTATTAAATTCGAAAGTGAGTCTAGCGATGGTATAGAAACAATTTCCCCCTGCAATTCATCACGAATAAAGCTACTCATGTTTTCATCTTCGGCTTCCGAATAACTGCAGGTAGAGTAGAGAAGAAGACCACCTTCTTTCAACGCTGGCCAGACATCTGCTAAAATTCGTTCTTGTCGAGCGGCACAATGCAAGACAGCATCTTCCGACCAATGATCCATTGCTGAATGATCTTTTCGGAACATGCCCGAGCCACTGCAAGGAGCGTCTACAACGATGACATCGAAATATCCTTCCAGTTTTCCAAATTGCCGTGGATCGTTGTTACTTACTACTGTATTGGCGCTTCCCCATCGGTTGAGGTTTTCGGTTAAAATTCCAGCGCGACTTCGAATGACTTCATTCGCAACAAGCAATCCTTCGCCTGCAAGCCATGAAGCAATGAGTGTGCTTTTTCCCCCGGGAGCTGCACATAAATCCAAAACGCGCAAATCTTTCTTGTCTGGAACGAGGTCGTTTAGTGCCGACCAGATACTCATGGAGCTGGCTTCCTGAACATAATAGGCACCCGCGTGAAAAAGTGGATCAAGTGTGAAATCGGGACGAGTTTCTAAATACCGACCATGCTCACACCATGCAACTTGCTTAGAATCCTGAAAAATAGAACTTGCCTTCTCGGGATTTAGTCGAACCGAAGTCGGAGCATGATTTTGGTGGGCAAGCACAAATCGTGGTTCATCCAATCCTGGCAAATGCTGTATGTGATGAATAAAGTTGGATGGTAGTTGAAACGACATGCTGTAAAACTAAAAAAGCACCTCGAATGGAGGTGCTTTAGAGAAAGAAATTTATCGGATTATTTTACCGCGTCGCAGATAGCTTTGAAAGCTTCTGGATTATTCATAGCCAAATCGGCAAGAACTTTACGGTTAATCTGGATGTTTTTCGCGTGGATTTTACCCATGAATTCGCTGTACGACATTCCGTGTAGACGAACTGCTGCATTGATACGCTGAATCCATAATCCACGGAAATTCCGTTTTTTGGTTTTACGATCGCGATATGCATAGGTAAGACCTTTCTCAAGAATATTCTTCGCAATAGTGAAGACGTTCTTGCGGGCACCCCAATAGCCCTTGGTCTGGTTGAGGATTTTCTTTCTCCTGGCGCGTGAGGCAACGTGGTTGACTGAACGTGGCATGGTTTAGATGGTGTTGTGATGAACAGCGTTATTCGGTTGGAATATACTTAATACTGGGCATCTGGTTAATAAAAAATTGATTGTTACTTTCCAATTACAAGCATTCGTTTAACGAGACCTTCATCAGCCTTACAAACCAAGCCAGAATGACCTAAACGGCGCTTCTGATCTTTGGATTTTTTGGTGAGAATGTGCCGCATAAACGCGTGTTTGCGCTTGATTTTTCCTGTTGCCGTAAGCTTAAAACGCTTTTTGGCACTGGAATTTGTTTTCATTTTCGGCATTGTGATAGATATTAGTGATTACTTATTTTTTCTTTTTAGGTGATATATATACGATCATCCGCTTTCCTTCTAATTCAGGCATGCTTTCCGCTTTTCCAAATTCTTCAAGTTCCGCAGCAAACTTCAATAAAAGAATTTCTCCTTTTTCTTTGAAGAGGATCGAACGTCCTTTGAAAAAAACAAAAGCTTTCACTTTTGATCCTTCCTGAAGGAATTTACGTGCATGATTCAATTTGAAATTGAAATCGTGCTCATCGGTATTCGGTCCGAAACGAACTTCTTTCACCACAATTTTTGTGGCTTTGGCTTTCATTTCTTTTTGCTTCTTCTTTTGTTCGTAGAGGAATTTCTTATAATCGATAACTCTGCAAACAGGAGGGTCGGCGTTGGGGACAATCTCCACAAGATCCATCTCAAGATCACGCGCTATTCGCAAAGCTTCTTCAAATGTATGAACAGCAGGCTCGATGTCATCTCCTACAAGACGAACGTTGGTTAAACCAACGATGCGATTGTTGATTCGGTGTGCTTCTTCTTTCTTTTGCGGTCCCCGGTTAAACGGCCGTGGAGAGCGCGGTGGCATTGCTATAGCTTGGGTCCTCCCTTCAATTGTTTGTATATGTTGTTTGCTTCTCGACTTCTGTGTTTACTAGTTTGGCAAATGCTTCTAAACTCATCGAGCCTAAATCGCCTTCGCCATGCCTACGAACAGAAACGGAATTAGTTTCCTCTTCCTTTTCACCAACAACAAGCATGAAGGGAGTTTTCATGATTTCAGCATCCCTAATCTTCTTGCCGGCTCGTTCATCACGGTCGTCAATTGCGGCGCGAATATCGTAATTTTTAAGCAGTTGTAAAACTTTTTTTCCGTACTCGTTGTACTTTTCTGAAATTGGTAGTATTACTGCTTGTTCTGGAGTGAGCCAAAGTGGAAATTTTCCTGCGCAATGTTCAATAAGTACTGCAACGAATCGTTCCAAAGAGCCAAAAGGAGCTCGGTGAATCATTACGGGACGATGTTTTGCATTATCGGCACCCATATATTCCAATTGAAAACGCTCCGGTAGATTATAATCAACCTGAATAGTTCCCAATTGCCACTTACGACCAATGGCATCTTTCACCATGAAATCGAGTTTGGGCCCGTAAAACGCAGCTTCACCTAATTCAACCACGGTTTTCAATCCTTTTTCAGCAGCAGCTTCAATGATAGCCGTTTCGGCACGCTCCCAATTTTCATCACTTCCGATGTACTTGGTTTTATTTTCCGGATCGCGCAATGAAATTTGAGCCGTGAAATCTTTGAAATCAAGCGCGTTGAAAATCATGAATACCAAATCAATCACTTTCAAAAACTCTTCTTTCACCTGATCGGGACGACAAAAAATATGCGCATCGTCTTGCGTAAATCCGCGAACGCGAGTCAATCCATGAAGTTCTCCACTTTGCTCATAACGGTAAACGGTTCCAAATTCAGCTAAACGAATTGGAAGGTCTTTGTATGAATGTGGTTTATTTTTATAAATCTCGCAATGGTGCGGACAATTCATCGGCTTTAGGAAAAATTCTTCTCCTTCGGCTGGTGTTTTTATGGGTTGAAAGGAATCGGCTCCGTACTTTTCATAGTGACCCGATGTTACATATAAATCTTTGTGCGCAATATGCGGAGTTGTTACTTGAACGTATCCAGTTGCTGCTTGAGCACGTTTTAAAAAATCAACCAAACGTTCACGAAGTGCGGTTCCTTTTGGCAGCCACATAGGAAGTCCTTGACCCACTTTTTCGGAAAACATGAAAAGCTCTAATTCTTTCCCAAGTTTACGGTGGTCGCGCTTACGTGCTTCTTCAAGTAAAACAAGGTATTCATCTAAATCGGCAGCTTTGGTAAATGTTATTCCATATATACGTGTAAGCTGCTTGTTTTTCTCATCGCCTTTCCAATAAGCTCCGGCAACATTCATCAGTTTTACTGCTTTGATAAAACCCGTATCTGGAATATGCGGTCCGCGACATAAATCGGTGAAATTGCCTTGCTCGTAAAACGTGATGGTGCCATCCTCCAAATTCTCCAATAAATCGAGCTTGTATTCATCGCCTTTTTCGGTGAAGTAGGATATTGCATCCGCCTTACTCATGTCTTTTCGAACAAATGCGCTTTTCTGCTTGGCTAGTTCCTTCATCTTGGCTTCAACCGCAGGAAGATCTTCAACCGAAATAGAACGTCCTCCCAGATCAACATCGTAATAAAATCCATTTTCGATTGGAGGTCCAATTCCGAACTTAATTCCTGGATACAAAACTTCGAGTGCTTCAGCCATTAAATGCGCCGAACTATGCCACATGGTTTTCTTTCCATCGTCGTCGTTCCAGGTAAGAAGCTTCACAGAAGAATCTGAAGAAATAGAACGTGTTGCGTCCCAGATTTCGCCGTTTATGCTCGCTGCAAGTACATTTCGAGCAAGTCCTTCGCTAATGCTTTTTGCAATATCGAGAGCCGTTACGCCACTTTCATACTGTCGAACTGAGCCATCCGGAAGAGTAATATTAATCATATGAGTAAATTTCAGGGCTGCAAAGATAAGCAGAAGGAAGTTTGTTTTTTGAAAAGTTTGTGTGCATGTTTGTATACTTGGTGTATCCTGGGGATTAATCCCCATGTTTCCCCCAGGTCCCCATGTTCCCCCAAGTACCCTAGGTTCCCCAAGTTGAAACTCTTTTTCTCATGCGCACAACTTTTACAGCATTCGTTTTTTTTATTTCACTGATTTCTAAAAGTCAAACCGTTCCTCCTACTTCCATCATGCGCGATGAAATAATAGAGGAGATGGAAGGTGATGTTTCTCCTGCTATTCCTCCGACCTCAGATGTAGAGGAAGAAAAAATCTATTCTTTTGTTGAGCAGAGTGCTGAATATGTTGGAGGGATGTCCGCTTTAATAAAATTTATTTCTTCAACTATTATTTACCCAGAGTATGCCAAGGACAATGAGATTCAAGGGAAGGTGTATTTGCAGTTTATAGTCAGAACTGACGGAAACTTATCAGATATTAAAGTTGCACGATCTGTTGCAGGTGGTAAAATGCTGGATGATGAAGCCATTCGGGTTGTAAAACTCACTTCTGGAAAATGGAATCCAGCCCGTCAAAATGGAAAACCGGTGAGTTGTAAAATGACTTTGCCTGTTGTATTTGTGTTGCAGTAAACCTGGGGATTAATCCCCAGGTTACAGCCCTAGGTTTAAGAAAAAACCGGAAATATTTTGCTTGTCGATAAAAAATAGGGGGTATTGAAAGAAAAAACACATTTTATTTTTGAAATACCCCTCCGAAAATTACCTTTGTCTCCGAAAAAAGCAAAAAATATTTTTATGTCTACAATTCGATTTAAAGCATTAGAGTCGCTCATTAACCGAACCTATGAACCAAATGGTCCTGCGGCTGAGAAAATTTCCGATTATTTTGGGAAGCATGTTTTTGGAGATTTCGCCATGCGTGAATACCTGAGTAAGGAAGCGTATGATAAAGTAAGAGGTTCTATTGAACAAGGCACTCAAATAGAGCGTCACATTGCCGATCAGGTTGCTTCTTCGATGAAAGCTTGGGCAATGAATTTAGGATGTACACATTTTACCCATTGGTTTCAACCATTAAATGGTGCGACTGCAGAAAAGCATGATTCGTTTTTCGAACCACTTCCCGATGGTAGAGGTATTGAAGTTTTTAGCGGAAGCAATTTAATTCAACAAGAGCCCGATGCTTCTTCCTTTCCAAGTGGTGGAATTCGTAATACGTTCGAAGCACGCGGTTATACTGCATGGGATCCAACATCACCGGCATTCGTCATCAGCGGAACGCTTTGTATTCCTACAATCTTTGTTTCTTATACAGGCGAAGCGCTCGATTTCAAAACTCCACTTATTAAAGCATTGCACGCACTCGATAAAGCAGCGGTGGATGTGTGTCAGTATTTCGATAAAAACATCACCAAAGTAACCGCTACACTTGGCTGGGAACAGGAGTATTTCTTGATTGA